>CAIZHT010000035.1 GCA_903932885.1 uncultured Actinomycetes bacterium | reverse complement strand
CCGACAGGAATCTCGATTGTGACCTCCTCACTTTGAGAAGATATCTGCATCTCGGGAAAATCTGGGGCGCCTCTACCTTGCGTGCGTATCACATGTAATGAAAGCGTCAAGGAAACGATAAGTAATCCAGCAAGAAGCAGGCGCCTCATCTATCGTGTGATTTCGTTATGGCTAAACCTTGTTCCAGGATTGCAACTGCAGCCATTGAATCAATGGAGTTTCTAGCATCCTTTGCACTTACTCCAGCACTCTGTAAATTCTTCATTGCTGAGACCGTAGACAAACGTTCATCAACAAAGACAATTTCTATGTCGGTGTGCTTCGCCAATTCAGAAGCGAAGTTTTCAACTTTCTGTACTGCCTCACCCGATAGTCCACTCAACAAGGTTGGCTTTCCAATAAAAATCTTTATCGGCTGAGCTTCTTCTAAAATATTTACAATCTGAGTAAATAGATCTTTAGACTTGCTCTGAAGTGTCGTCAGCGGTGATGAGAGGATTGCATCCGGATCGCATAGAGCAACGCCTATTCGAACATCACCATAATCAAATGCTATGCGACGTCCTCGAAGCATCACTTAGCCTGCAATAGCGTTAGTAATAGCTTGTAGCGCTTGCGAAATCTTGGATGAATCGACGCCGCCTCCTTGAGCGAAATCATCTTTGCCGCCACCGCCACCGCCCAAGATCGTCGATCCTAATTTAACGAGGGCGCCAGCTTTGAGACCTTGTCCACGGGCTTCTTCAGTAGTTGCTACCACTAGAACACTCTTGCCATCGGTGACGCTAAGAAGTGCCACGACACTATTGCTTGCTCTATTACGCAAATCAAGTGCGATTGCCCGTAAGTCATCTCCTGATACTCCATCAGCTAGATGGGCTGCAATAACGCTGACTCCTTTTATTACCTTTACTTGTGTTGCGAGTTCGCTTATCTTTCCAAGGGCATCTTTAGAGCGGAATGCAGAAAGTTCTTTCTCAATCTCTTTGATCTTGACCATCAAATCAGAGATACGTTCAGGTAATTCTTCAACTCGAGCGCCTTTGATAATCTCGGTGAGTGAATTGAGTAGTAGATGTTCTCTAGCTAAGAATTTATATGCATCCACACCTACTAGCGCTTCTACGCGACGCACTCCTGCACCGATAGAGGATTCACTCAAAAGTTTTACAACTCCAAGTTCGCCAGAGCGTGAAACGTGTGTTCCTCCACAAAGTTCACGAGCCCAATCTCCGACACTTACGACGCGAACGCGATCTCCATATTTCTCGCCAAAGAGAGCCATGGCACCTAATTCTTTAGCTTCCGCTTGCGACATTACTTCTGCAGATACTTCTAAATTATCTAGAAGTAAAGAATTCACGCGAGATTCGACATCATTCAAAACACTGTTCGGTACCGCTCCTGTTGCTGGAAAATCAAAACGAAAACGACCTGGTGCATTTTCAGAACCAGCCTGCGTCGCGGTCTCTCCAAGGATTTCACGAAATGCTTTATGCACCATATGCGTTGCAGTATGTGCGCGGGAAATAGCGTGGCGGCGTTCAATGTCAATGGAGGCAAGCAATTTTGATGATTCTTCGATTCCCCCACTTATTACACGGCCTCTATGAATTGATATTCCTGGGACTGGGGTTTGAACGTCATCGATTTCTACAATGGCACCAGATTCGAGAGTGAGAATTCCGCCATCTGCTAATTGCCCGCCACCTTCTGCATAAAACGGTGTGCGGTCAAGTACTACTTCAACTTCATCTCCACTTTGAGCACTCTTCACCCGAGCACCGTCAACAATAATCGCGCGGATAGCAGATTCACTTTCGCGCTGCGAATATCCGAGGAATTCAGTGCTGCCAGACTTATCAGCAATAGTTCTATAGATGGTGAGATCTGTGTGCCCACTCTTCTTCAGACGAGCATCGGCCTTAGCGCGATCGCGTTGCTCTTTCATCAAGCGGGTAAAGCCTTCTGCATCGATTTCTAAACCTTCTTCGCGAGCCATTTCCAAAGTTAGATCAAATGGAAATCCATATGTATCGTGCAATCTAAAAACTTCTTCGCCAGGCAAAATGCTCTTCTTCGACTTCTTTAGCGCAGCGCTAGCAACATCAAAAATCTGTGTACCACTTTTGAGCGTTTGAAGAAAAGTCTCTTCCTCAGAAATCGACACAGTCAGAATGCGCTGACTACTCGAAACTAGTTCAGGGTATTGAGGACCCATCGCGCCAATAGCTGCTTGTGTAAGTTCGCTCATAATTGGATCATGCGAACCGAGCAGGCGCATATTGCGAATCGTGCGACGCATCATTCTGCGTAATACATAACCACGACCCTCGTTGCCTGGAGTAACTCCATCACCTATCAACATCGCTGATGTACGGGCGTGGTCTGCAATAACTCGCAGTGCGATATCAGATTTTTCATCTCGACCATATTTGACGCCAGTAAGTTCTGATGCCTTATTGAGAATCTGAGCGGTTGTATCTATCTCGTAGATATTTTCAACACCTTGTAGCAGTGCTGCCATTCTTTCAAGACCTAAGCCAGTATCGATACTTTTCGCAGGAAGTTCACCAAGTATCGGAAAATTATCCTTGCCAGATCCAGCACCACGTTCATTTTGCATGAAGACTAAATTCCATACCTCCATGTAACGGTTTTCATCAGCGATTGGTCCACCTTCAACCCCATATTGCGGACCACGATCGTAATAAATTTCAGAACAAGGGCCACATGGTCCTGGAACACCCATCGACCAAAAGTTATCTGCCATATCGCGACGTTGGATTCGCTCTAGTGGAACTCCAATTTTCTTATGCCATATATCGGCTGCTTCATCATCATCGAGATAAACAGTTACCCAGAGTTTTTCTTCTGGAAATCCATATCCACCTTGAGATACAGGATTTGTGAGCAATTCCCACGCCAGTGCTATGGCACCCTCTTTGAAATAATCACCGAAAGAAAAATTTCCGCACATTTGAAAGAAAGATGCGTGACGCGTTGTTTTTCCAACTTCATCGATATCAAGAGTACGAACGCATTTTTGGACTGATGTCGCACGCTTATATGGCGGAGTGACCTCACCTAGAAAATAGGGTTTGAATGGAACCATGCCAGCATTTACTAAGAGCAAATTTGGATCATCGGCTATGAGGGAGGCCGAAGGAACAACAGTATGAGTTAGGCCTTGACTGTTACCATTTTCAAAAAAGCGCAGCCAGCGCGAACGGATCTCGGCGGATTCCACAGCTTCGTATCACTCAGCCTTCTTCTTCTTTTTTGAACGACCTTTTTTCATCTGTGATGCTCCAAGTAGCGCGCCAGCAACTTTGAGCGCTGGTCCACCTTTATCCATAAAACTTGACGTTGTATCAGAAACCTTTGTCGAAATATCTTCAATGTTTTTAGTAATGCGATTGAGGCTATGAAGTGGTCCATTGACCAATGTCACTGTCGTGTGAACCTCTTCGATCAACGGTGCAGTTTCATCAGTCATCGTCTTGAGCGATACCTTTGCCTCATCGATGAAGCGACCTAAACGAATAACTGCATAGGCAACCGCTGTTGCAATTACGAGAAGCGAGCAAGATGCAATAATCGTTGCAATTCCACCTGGACCCATCATGCACCTCTCTTCTTGCGCCTTATTGTGTCAGCCTACCCGAAATGCGAATCGAACTCGTTCTAACTTCCCTTTGGAGCGCCATCTATGCCGCTCTCTTTTCTCTGCGCAGCAGTGATGGGAGTTGGTGCGCCAGTGAGCGGATCTCCCCCACTCGCAGTTTTTGGAAATGCTATTACTTCGCGAATCGAATCAGAGCCTGAAAGTAGTGCGCAGACACGATCGAGACCCAGTGCTATTCCTCCATGAGGTGGAGGCCCATAGTTGAATGCTTCGAGAAGGAATCCAAATTTGCTTGCCGCTTCTTCGTCACTGAGACCGATCACAGAGAAGACATCTTTTTGAATTTGGCGATCATGTATACGAATAGATCCGCCACCAAGTTCTGTTCCATTCAAAACAATGTCATATGCATATGCAAGAGCATTGGCTGGATCTTGTGAAAAAGTAGCTGCATATTCTGGTTTAGGTCCAGTAAATGGATGGTGCACCGCTGTCCAACCACCGTTATCTGTTGGTTCAAACATTGGCGCATCTACTACCCACAAAAACTCCCATTTACCTGCTGGAATAAGATCGCAACGCTTCCCAATTTCTAAACGAACTGCACCTAGAAGGTTGAGTGAGGCGGTTCTCTCTCCCGCTGCGAAAAAGATTGCATCCCCTGGCTTTGCGCCAACAGTTGCAACAATTGTGGCCTGCTCTTGCTCTGACAAATTCTTTGCAACAGGTCCGCCCAAAGTTCCATCATCGCCAACCAAAATATATGCAAGTCCCTTTGCTCCACGAGCTTTTGCCCAGTCTTGCCATGCATCGAGTTCGCGTCGTGCTGAGTTTGCTCCCCCAGGCATGATGACTGCGCCAACATAAGGTGCTTGGAAAACTCTAAATGGTGTTTGAGAAAAGAAAGATGTCAGTTCTTGGAGTTTGAGTCCGAAACGTAGATCAGGTTTATCTGAACCGTAATCACGCATCGCATCTGCATATGTCATGCGTATCAAAGGAAGCGCTATTTCATAATGAGCAACTTCCTTCCAAATTTTGGCGACGATCTTTTCTGCCACAGCAAGAATGTCCTCTTGATCGATGAAAGACATTTCAATATCTAGTTGTGTGAATTCTGGTTGGCGATCTGCTCGGAAATCTTCATCTCGGAAACAGCGCGCAATTTGATAATACTTTTCCATTCCAGCAACCATGAGGAGCTGTTTGAAAAGTTGTGGTGATTGAGGAAGGGCATACCAACTGCCAGGCTGTAGACGCACTGGAACCAAGAAATCGCGCGCACCTTCAGGTGTGGAACGCGTGAGATATGGTGTTTCAATCTCTAAGAACTGCTCTGAATCCATCACCGAGCGAATCGTTGAAGTAACTTTCGATCGCAATCGCAGGTTTGCTGCAGGTTTTTCGCGACGTAGATCTAAGTAGCGATACTTCAAACGAACTTCTTCGTTGATATCGGCATCATCGCCACTATCAATCGGGAAAGGAAGAGGCGCGGATTCACTGAGTACAACGATTGAATCGCCCATCACTTCGATATCGCCAGTATCAACACCAGCATTTTCATTTCCAGATGGTCGTGCAACAACTTCGCCCGTGATTTGCAGGCACCATTCAGCGCGTAGGGAACCAGCCATTACTTCATCACGAATGACGACTTGAACCCAACCTGTGGCATCGCGAAAATCTATGAATGCAACGCCGCCATGATCACGACGGCGAGATACCCACCCTGCAAGTGTTACTACTTTTCCGGCATCACTTTTGCGAAGCGTTCCTGCGCCATGAGTTCTCATCATAATAAGTTCAACATTTCCGTTCAGTGGGTTGAAAGCGCTTCGTGTAAGGCGCTAATCGTAACTGATTTTGAAACTCCACTAGACATCTCTTTGAGTTCAACGCTGCCCGATGCTAATTCGGTTTCCCCTAAAACAATGACATATTTTGAGCCACTTTTATCAGCAGCCTTCATTGCGCCTTTGAGAGCGCGCTCACCAAATGCAATCTCTACAACGTGACCATGATTTCGCAATTGCGTTGCTAGAACTAGCGCTTCACTTTTAGCTTTTTCTCCTAATGGAATTACAAATAAGTCCGAGGTGAAGGAATCTTTTGGTACAACGCCTTCAGCCTGAGCTGCGAGCAATGCACGATCAACACCTAATCCAAATCCGATTCCAGAAAGGGATTGACCACCTAATTGCTCCATAAGGCCGTCATATCTTCCACCGCCACCTATGCCTGATTGCGCACCAAGATCTTCATGGATAAATTCAAAAGTAGTACCGGTGTAATAATCGAGTCCGCGAACCATATGAGGATTGAGAACATAAGCAATACCGAGGCGATTCAAATGCTCTTGGACTTGCGCAAATTGCGCACGTGATTCATCCGATAGAAAATCCATCAGCAATGGTGCTTTAGCCATCATCTTTTTCATCTCTTCGCGTTTGTCGTCAAAGAGGCGAAGAGGGTTTATCTTCGCACGAGCAGAAGTTGCTTCATCCAAATCTAGAGTCGCAATGAATTTATCAAGTTCGATTCTGTGGGCAGCGCGTGAAGCACTATCACCAAGTGATGTGATCTCTAATCGATAGCGCTTTAGACCAAGAGATTTGAAACCTTGATCAGCTATTGCAATAACTTCTGCATCTATTGCTGGATCATCTAGTCCAATAGCTTCAATTCCAACTTGATAAAATTGTCTAAAGCGACCTGCTTGTGGTCTTTCGGCACGAAAGAAAGCACCGCTGTACCAAACTTTGATAGGTAATTGTCCGCGATCCAAATTATGTTCGATAACTGCGCGCATCACGCCCGCTGTTCCTTCAGGACGCAAAGTTATTGATCGTCCGCCTCGATCTTCAAAGGTGTACATCTCTTTTGAAACAACATCTGTTGATTCACCAACACCACGCGTAAAGAGTTGAGTATCTTCAAAGACTGGAAGTTCCATCAGTGAATATCCTGCTAAGCGCGCAGGTGTTATTAGTCCATCACGCACCCATTCAAATTCGCGTGAGGCCGGAGGAACGTATTCGCTAACTCCTTTAGGGGCTTGAATTTTCTCCTTCTTCATTTAGAAGCGCCCCTTATTTTTACTCGCCGGTTGAGAAAAGTTCTTCAGGTATGGATTAGTACGACGTTCATGCCCGATCGTCGTCTCTGGGCCATGACCAGGTAATACTCGCAATACATCATCGAGTGGCATGATCTTGTTTCGCAAACTCTCTTCCATATCTTTGGCGGACCCTGTAGGTAAATCAGTGCGTCCAATAGAACCAGCAAAGAGCACATCTCCGCTGACCAATATTTCATCATCGATCGTAAAGATCATTGAGCCACGGGTGTGACCAGGGGTGTGAAAAGCTTTCACTCTCATACCCACAATCTCAACGGCATCACCATTGCGTAATTCTCTAACATCGTCTGGTTCAACAAAGTCCATCTCATCCAATGTCGCAGCAAATTCTGCACTCAGCGCTCTCTTTGGGTGCTTGAGTAGTTGTCGATCCTCACTATGGATATAGGCCGGTATTGAATATCCATCCGTAACTGGTCGAATTGAAAATGTGTGATCTAGATGGCCATGGGTGGCAATAATGGCAACTGGTTTTAGTTTGAATCTCTCAACAATTTCTTCTACCTCTTTAGAAGTATCTGGCATTCCCGCATCAAAGATCAGGCATTCACTACCTTGACTAGGGGCGATAATCCAGGTATTTGTGGCAAACATCGGAGCTGCAAAGCCTTCAACAAGCATTACTGGCACCTAAATCTCTCAAAATCACGCTCGAATTATTCCTCGGATAGAGGCGATTGACGCTAACCCCATGAGACAGGGTACCTTTTAGCCCTTCACAACGCTTCATCCATCACCGCTACCTAAGTCCAAAGATTTAGGAGTTGAAACCATAGCGAAGGTCTCGAAGAGATCACCGCGCTGAAAGGAACATAAACCATGTCCGACTTCAACCCACAATCAATTGCTCCCTCTGCTGCAAGTGCTCTTATCGGAGATCCTGCACAATTTGGTCGAGTAGCTGAAGATGGAACGGTTTACGTAAGAACTCCTGATGGTGAAAAAGCAGTTGGTTCATATCCAGGTAAAAGCGCAGAAGAAGCGCTCGCATACTTTGTAAGAAAATTTGAATTAGTCGCAGGTGAAATCGCACTTCTCGCCGCACGCATCAAAAGTGGCGCCATGGTTCCCTCCGATGCTCACATCGCTGTCAAGAAGTTGCGCGATCAAGTACGCGAACTCAATGGTGTTGGAGATTTAGCAGCCCTAGCATCATCGGTCGAACAGTTAGAGCCACTCATTGAGGGTCATCGCGAAGCATATGAGGCAAAGAAGGCTGCAGAAGCTGCAGCAAAAAGCGCTCGACGTGAACAGATTCTCGTAGAGAAAGAGAAGATTGTTGTTGAGGCTGAATCTCTTGCCATGTCAGAAAATTGGAAAGTAACAGGTGATCGTCTCAAGCAACTACTAGACGAATGGAAGCTTGCACCACGTTTAGATAAGAAGGCCGATGGCGATCTCTGGAAGAGATTCTCAAGTTCGCGCAATAAGTTTGATAAGCGTCGCCGCACTCACTTTGCCTCCCTAGAAGCGACGCAGAGCAAAGTAAGTGATGCCAAGAAAGAGCTCGTTGCACAAGCCGAGAAACTTGCAACATCAACTGATTGGGTAGCAACGGCTCGTCAATTCAAAACTCTTATGGATGCCTGGAAAGCCGCTGGACGTGGCAAGCCAAGTGATGACACAAAATTGTGGGCGAAGTTCAAAAAATCTCAAGATGCATTCTTTGCAGCAAAAATCGCTGACCTAGAAAAGCGTGATGTCACTATGGCTGCAAATCTTGCAAAGCGCGAAGAGCTACTCCCTCTCATCGAAGCACTTCTTCCAATCAAGGATTTGAAAGAAGCTAAGAACGCACTTCGCGAACATCTTCGTTCATGGGAAAAGATCGGCATGACTCATCGCGACAAGCGCAGCGCGCTCGATGCTCGCGTGCGAGTTGTTGAAGAAGCGATCAAAGCAGCAGAGGCAGAGGTATGGCGCAAGACTGATCCTGCTGCAAAGGCGCGTGCCAATGAAGTGGTTCGCCAACTCAGCGATGCAATTGAAAATTACGAAAAAGCTGCAGCGAAAGCAACTGCTGCTGGAAATGCAAAGAAGGCTGCAGAGGCTCTCGAATCTGCAGCCGCTCGACGCGTTTGGCTCGCAGAGGCCGAAAAGGGTTTAGCTGAATTCAACTAACTACTAGTTATTAGTGGTTCGATAAACGTCGTATACACCTTCAATGGTGCGCACTGCCGCCAATACCGCATCGAGATGTTTTGCATCTGCCATTTCAAAGGTAAATCGCGAGAATGCTGTTCTATCTTTTGATGTAGTCACCGATGCACTCAAGATATTTACATGCTGATCCGAAAGAGTTCTAGTCACATCTGCAAGTAAAGATGGACGATCTAGGGCTTCAACTTGAATATTGACAAGGAATACACTCGCCGCACCTGCGCGCCAGCGAACTTCTACAACACGCTCATTTTGTGTGGAACGCAGATCATCTGCATTGATGCAGTCTGCGCGATGTATTGAGACACCACTGCCTTTAGTAATAAAACCCATAATTGAATCACCAGGAACTGGCGTGCAGCATCGAGCAAGTTTTACCAAAACATCACCAACGCCAATTACCTCAACGGCATTACTGGAACGCCTTGACGAAGTTACATGAGTTGGTAGAACGTCCATTGTTGGTTCGGGATGAGAGTCCTCTAGCGACATTGATGCAACTAGTTTCTCGATTATCGATGCGGCAGAAACATGACCATCACCAACTGCCGAATAAAGCGCTTCAATATCTGTGTAACGAAGTTCATGCGCTAACTCAAGTAGAGAATGGCCGGCAAAAATCTTTTGCAAGGGAAGTCCCGCTTTGCGCATCTGGCGTGCAATCGATTCACGTCCCGCATCAATTGCTTCTTCTCTACGCTCTTTACTAAACCAGGCCTTAATCTTTGATCTCGCTCTTGGACTCTTTACGAAGTTGAGCCAGTCACGACTTGGACTTGCAGAATCACTTTTATTTGTAACGATCTCAACTACATCACCATTAGCCAACTTGGACTCAAGTGGTACGAGGCGTCCATTGACCTTTGCTCCTGCGCATCGATCTCCAACATCTGTGTGAACTGAATATGCAAAATCAACAGGCGTTGATCCACCAGGAAGAGCGATAACACTGCCCTTTGGAGTGAAGACGAATACTTCAGGTGAGCCTAAATCGAAACGTAGCGCTTCAAGAAATTCTGAAGGATCCTCTGTCTCTTTCTGCCATTCATGTAATTGACGAAGCCAGAGCATTTCAGGCGAGGATGAATTGCTTTCATTACCTTGCTTGTATTTCCAGTGAGCCGCGATACCAAACTCTGCTCGTGAATGCATATCGTAAGTACGTATCTGTATCTCAATTGCCTTACCTGTTGGTCCAATGACCGTCGTGTGAAGCGATTGATACAAATTGAATTTTGGCATCGCAATGTAATCCTTGAATCGACCAGGTACTGGACTCCAGCGAGCGTGAATGGAACCAAGGACTGCATAACAATTGCGAACATCTTCCACAAGAACGCGAATACCAACAAGGTCATAAATATCATTGAAATCTCGTCCACGAACTACCATTTTTTGATACACACTAAAAAAGTGCTTCTGTCGACCAGTAACTGTTGCTTCAATGCCATCTCTGAGTAAGTCTTCTCGAACGGCGGTGATCACATCTTCACTCAGTGCCTGGCGAGCAGGTGAGCGATCTGCAACAAGTCGAGCAATCTCTTCAAACTTTTTAGGCTCTAAGATTTCAAAAGAGAGATCTTCTAATTCCCACTTGATGGCATTCATTCCAAGTCGGTGTGCTAATGGTGCATAAATATCGAGTGTCTCTCGTGCTTTTCTAGTGGCACTTTCGGCAGATACATACTTCCATGTACGAGCGTTGTGTAGTCGATCCGCGAGTTTGATAACCAGAACTCGAATATCTCGAGACATTGCAACAACCATCTTGCGTACAGTTTCGGCCTCTGCCGTTGGCCCATATGTCAGTTTGTCTAACTTTGTAACACCATCGACTAAGGAAGCAATTTCATCTCCGAAATCATTTCGCAACTGCTCAAGTGAGTAAGGCGTATCTTCTACAGTGTCATGGAGTAGGGCCGCGATAATTGTTGGTGGATTGAGCCCAAGTTCAGCGAGAATTTCAGCGACTGCAACTGGATGAGTAATGTATTGATCACCAGATTTACGTAACTGTCCTTCGTGCGCTTGCTGGGCAATTAGGAAAGCACGCTCCACATTTTCTAGCGGAGCATTCGCATGGTTTTCTTTGAGTGCACTAAGAATCGGTGCAATCAAAGTATCCATTGAGTACACGTCCCTACTTGCGACCTTTTCGCTT
>CAIZHT010000034.1 GCA_903932885.1 uncultured Actinomycetes bacterium | reverse complement strand
GATATTGCAGTAAAGATCACTCGCTCTCGATGAAAGCAGTTGTAGCACTTGGTGCAAATTTAGAAAATCCGCGAGAAGCGGTAGAACTAGCAATTGCACTTCTTCGTGAGGCAACTAAAGTTGAGAAAATTTCTTCACTATATGAAACAAAACCTGTGGGTGGTCCCGTACAAGACAATTACATAAATGCGGTCTGCCTCGTTGACTCCGATTTGCCAGCGCTTGATTTGCTTTCGCTATTACACGGAATTGAAAAGAGTATGGGACGAGTTCGAATTGAAAAATGGGGTCCGCGAATGATTGATCTAGACCTCATTCAATACGGAAATATTTTGAGCAGTAGTGAGGAATTAGAATTGCCACACCCTCGAGCTTTTGAAAGAAAATTTGTTCTAGAACCTTGGTATGAAATTGAGCCTGGTGCGATATTGCTTACCCATGGTCCGATCTCACAGCTTTTGGAAGAATTGAAGTAAAGGCGTAAACTTTTACTCATCAAGCCCGGTACCTGAAAGGACTGGAGCCATACGATGACTGTTCTAGTTCCGACAATGGGCTCTTTACATAGAGGCCATCAAGCGCTGATTAAGCGTGCTCGCGCAGTGAGCAAAGAAGTCATTGTCAGCATTTTTGTAAATCCATTGCAATTTGAAAACAAGGAAGATTTAGAGAAATATCCACGCTCACCTCAACTCGATATCGAACTTGCAACTCTTGCCGGTGCAACGGAAGTCTGGTTTCCAGAATATGAAGACATTTACCCAGGAGAAGTTACAACTCTGAGCGCTGGTCCAATTGGATCGATATTTGAAGGTGCAAGTAGACCTGCACATTTTGACGGTGTACTCACTGTTGTTAATCGTCTCTTTGAAATGGTCAAACCAACCCACGCAGTATTTGGAGAAAAAGACTTTCAACAGCTATTTCTTGTAAAAAACATCTCGAAGAAGGTTGAGATAATTTCTGTTCCAACCGTTCGAAGTGGAAGTGGACTCGCACTCTCATCACGAAATATACGTCTCTCAGAAATAGAACAAGAAAGTGCGCTCATTATCTCAAAGGCACTCACTACAGCATCAGTAGAGAAAACAGTTGAATCAGCTCAGAGAACCCTCGATGATGTTTTGGGGCAAGAGAAAGCTTTTACAAAAGACTATGCAGTGATTGTTGACGAAAAAGATTTTTCAATAGCCACACAGATGAGTCAAAAGAAGCGTGGTCTCGTAGCCGGTTGGATTAATGGCATACGTTTGATTGACAATATGCCAATGAATGTGGGCCATCAATCATGAAGTTACTAGCACCTGCCCCTGGATGGACATCACACGCAGATGTCATCGTTGTTGGCTCGGGAGTTGCTGGGCTTACAACTGCTCTGCAAGTAAGAACATTTGGTCTATCTGTTTTGCTTGTAACAAAAGCAAAAGTTGATGAAGGTTCTACAAAGTGGGCACAAGGCGGAATTGCTGCAGCACTAGGGCCAGGAGATTCACCTGATCAACATGAGATAGACACACTTGTCGCTGGTGCTGGGCTGTGTGATCTTGAAGCAGTGAAAGTTCTCGTAACGGAGGGCCCTGAAGCGGTACGCAAACTTATTGCGCGCGGAGCAATATTTGATACTGAAGCAAGTGGTGAGATTGCACTAACTCGCGAAGGCGGTCACTTACGTAACCGTATTTTGCATGCGGGTGGAGATGCAACTGGCGCTGAAGTCTCGCGTGCACTCTTATCTGCAGTCAATGATGATCCAGAGATTGAAGTTGTGGAAGATGCACTAGTGCTCGATGCACTCAAAGATAAAAATGGCGCTGTTTGTGGAGTTACATTGCACGTTATCGGCGCAGGTACACGTGACGGCGTCGGACAAGCAATGGCGCGCGCTGTTGTACTTGCAACGGGTGGGCTCGGACAAGTATTTGCACAAACTACAAATCCATCAGTATCAACTGGTGATGGTGTTGCTCTTGCACTTCGCGCAGGTGCAAAAGTTGCCGATGTTGAATTCATACAATTTCATCCAACCGTTCTTTGGTTAGGTGAAGATTCTCAAGGTCAGCAACCACTTATTAGCGAAGCGGTTCGTGGAGAAGGTGCATACCTTGTTGATGACAATGGTGTGAGATTTATGAAAGAGCAGCATCCATTAGCAGAACTTGCTCCCAGAGATGTAGTTGCCATTGCAATTATGCGTTCTATGGTTGCTAATAAAACACATCACGTCTGGCTCGATGTTCGCCACCTTGCAGGCTTTAGTGAGAGATTTCCAACTATCTACGCGTCATGTATTGCACATGGGATTGACCCACTTACACAATTGATCCCGGTTGCACCTGCATCGCACTACGCATCCGGTGGAGTAAGAGTAGATCTCAATGGCCGTACTAGCGTTGCTGGCTTGTATGCGTGCGGTGAAACAGCATGTTCTGGTGTACATGGAGCAAATCGTTTGGCCTCTAATTCACTTCTTGAAGGACTTGTATTTAGTGCACGAATTGCTGCCGACATTGCAGCCACAATTCCTTCACAAGGAATTGCAATTTCCGATAATTCTGAGTCAATACTTATTGACCCAAGTGCCCGCAAAGAACTTCAATGGAGTATGAGTAAAGGTGCGGGCGTGTTGCGTTCTTCCGATTCCCTCGTTTCAACAAGTGATGATTTAGCGCGTATCCAAGTGCGCAAGAGTGTTGATCCATGCGTTGAAGCATGGGAGACGACAAATCTTTATCAATTGGCACAAGCAATCGTAAAAGCTTCACTCATTCGCCAAGAGACTCGCGGTTCCCATTGGCGTGAAGATTTTCCTGAAACAAGTAATGCCTGGCTCAAACGAATTGTGCAAAGACTTAGTCCAACTGGAATATGGACAACTGATTATCAGGAAGTGGGCCGGCCATGATTGATCGCGAACTAATCAAGCGCGCCATCGCTGAAGATTTAGCCGGTGGTGAAGATATAACTTCTGTAGCAACAGTTGCCGGCAGTTCAAAAATTGTTGCCGATTTTGTTGCTCGCAAGAACGGTGTCATTGCAGGTATTGAAATGGCACAAGGTGTTTTAGAAGAAGTCGGACTCAGCGATATTGCAGTATTTGTTCGCGATGGAGAAAGTGTGAGCGCAGGTAAAGTATTACTGACTGTGCGCGGAGATACTCGAGCCATATTGCTAGCAGAGCGCACAGCACTCAATTTTTTGGGACACCTCAGCGGTATTGCAACACTGACTCGTACATGGGTTGATGCAATAGATGGAACTTCATGCAAGGTTCGTGACACAAGAAAGACCACACCTGGAATGCGATTATTGGAAAAGGCTGCAGTTGTGGCTGGCGGTGGAACAAATCATCGATTGAGTTTGAGTGATGCTTCGCTGATAAAAGATAATCATATTGCAGCAGCGGGAAGTGTTACTGCTGCATTTATGAAAGTACGAGAGAAATATCCTCACTCAGAGATTGAAATCGAAGTAGATACTCTGGATCAGCTACAAGAAGTATTGCCACTCAAGCCCGACCTTGTTCTGCTCGACAATATGAGCGTTGAAGAGTGCAAGCAGGCGGTAGCGATTTCTCATGGAGCAACAAAGTTAGAAGCATCAGGTGGATTGAGTATTGAAAATGCAAAAGCGTATGCAATGACCGGAGTGGATTACTTAGCCGTTGGAGCACTTACTCATTCAGCCCCAAATTTTGATATCGGTTTAGATTTTAGAGAGGGATAAGAAAATGTTGCTTACTATCGACGTTGGAAATACAAATACAGTTTTGGGAATCTTTGATGATTCTGTACTGCTTCACTCATGGCGAGTGAAGACTGATCCACGTTCAACTGCTGATGAATTGTGGTTGCAATACAGAGCACTCGTCGAAGGTTATGAAATTACTGGTCTTGCTATTTGTTCAACAGTTCCGGCAACTCTTCGAGAACTACGCCACATGATTGATAGCTATTTTTCAGATATCCGAGTAACGATTGTTGAACCCGGTATCAAGACAGGCGTTCCGCTCTTGGTTGATAATCCAAAAGAGATTGGGGCTGATCGCATCGTCAATACTCTTGCTGCCCATACTTTGT
>CAIZHT010000033.1 GCA_903932885.1 uncultured Actinomycetes bacterium | reverse complement strand
TGGCCAACGACCATTTTTTTCGGGGTTACCTTCTCAGATGCCATAGATGTAAGCCTATGGGTGTAAGTTACATCTTGTGCACGTCGTCATTATGGGTTGCGGTCGAGTCGGCTCCTCTTTAGCCATCGAACTTGAGGCAGCGGGACATAGTGTTGCAATCATCGATCAAGCCCGTGAAGCATTCCGACGTCTTGGTCCAGATTTCAAAGGTCTCACAGTGACAGGTGTTGGTTTTGATAGTGACACTCTTCTAGAAGCTGGAATTCAGCGAGCAGATGCATTTGCTGCTGTGAGCAATGGTGATAACTCGAATATTTTGGCTGCACGCGTTGCTCGCGAAACATATGGAGTTCAAAATACTGTCGCTCGAATTTATGATCCAGGTCGCGCTGAAATTTATCAGCGCCTAGGTATCCCAACAGTTGCAACTGTTATTTGGGCAAGTGATCAAATCATGCGTCGCCTTGTTCCTGAAGGCTCACGCTCTGAATGGCGCGATGCAACAGGCACAGTGCAACTAGCAGAAATGCATCCTCATAAGAGTTGGTATGGAAAAGCGGCATTACTCATCGACAAAATTACTCCTGCTCGCGTTGCATTTATTACTCGACTAGGTGAGGCGCTCATTCCGAATGAACACACTGTTTTGCAAGAGGGAGATCTCCTGCACGTCATGGTTCTAGATTCAGAGATTGCAATTACAGAGAAATCACTTTCGCATTCACCAGATGAGGCCTCATGAGAATCGCAATTGCAGGAGCAGGCAATGTAGGTCGCGCTATTGCTCGCGAACTTTTAGATAATGGTCATCAAGTTTTACTCATCGATAGAGATCCAAAAGCTCTCAAGTTAGAGAGCGTTCCCGATGCTGAATGGCTCATGGCTGATGCTTGCGAAATTACAGCCTTAGATAATGCAAAATTAGATACCTGCCAAGTCCTCGTTGCAGCAACTGGTGATGACAAGGTAAATCTTGTTACATCTCTACTTGCCAAGACTGAATATGGTGTTCCACGCGTTGTTGCTCGTATCAATCATCCAAAGAATGAATGGCTCTTTGATTCATCATGGGGTGTTGATGTTGCAGTATCAACACCACGAATAATCTCTGCCCTCGTTGAAGAGGCTGTCAGTGTTGGCGATGTTGTCCGACTCTTCTCATTCAAAAAGGGTCAAGCAAACTTAGTTGAACTCACTCTTCCTGATACTTCTTCTTGTATCGGAAAAACTGTCGAAGAAATTGTGTTGCCTGATGATGCAGCCTTGGCTGCAATCGTGCGAGATGGTCGCGTTATTACTGCTAAGGCCCACGATGTATTTGCCGCCGGTGATGAACTTCTATTTGTTGCATCAGCTGCTGCTGAAGATAAAATCAAAGCCTGCTTTATCAATAACTAATCTGCTTTTACAGTAGGAACTTTCTTCAAGATCATCCATGTACCCCACGCAGTTGCAATGAATAGCGGGTATCCCATGGCAAGGTTTACGGTACCGAGTAAGTTCACATTGCCACTTTTGTATATTGGGTATTGAACAGCAATGCGTCCAAAGAACATTGCGACCCAAAGCCATCCTGCACGCATATAGGCACGCTTGCGCTGCGGATTCTTTCGCCACAAGAAATTCTCTCCCAATAGCGGACCGAGAATGACTCCAATAATCGGCCATCCCGCCAAGTTAGCAATCAAATATGCGCTTCCATATGCCAAGTTGGTGAGTAATTTAGGAATATAGAAATCTGAAGCATTGCCACTTCGATTTGCAAGGTATGCACAAAAGAGAACTCCTATGAGTCCAGATATAACATGTTGAATCGTATCTTTCATGGCAAGGCGAATAATTGTTAGAACAATAGATGTTCCGATCGCGCCATAGAGTGCGACTTGTAGATCATCAGAAATATTAAAAATGATGAGGAATAGAACGGCTGGCAAACCTGAATCTAGTAATCCCTTTTTTCCACCGAGTGCGTCAAGGATTTTCGCTTTATCGTCTTTCTCCTCCATTAGCCCTCACTCTTCACACCTGTTGAACCAAAACCGCCATCACCGCGACCTGAGCCAGGGAGTTCGCGAACTTCAACAAAATTAGCGCGTTCGACCTTTTGGATTACAAGTTGTGCAATTCGATCACCACGTTTGAATGAAATTGAATCTTTGGGATCATGATTGATAAGAATGCATTGCAGTTCACCACGATAACCCGCATCAACTGTGCCGGGGGCATTGACCATCGTTACTCCATGTTTGATTGCAAGGCCAGAACGTGGATGCACAAAGGCTGCATAACCATCAGGAAGAGCAATTGCTATACCTGTTGGAACAAGAGTGCGCTCCCCCGGGGCAAGCGTTACATCAACTCGAGTAACAATATCTGCGCCCGCATCGCCACCTTTGGCATAGTTAGGAAGAGGTACGCCTGGATCTAAACGAGTGATCAGGACTTCGACAGAGTGCTTCATGGATTTATCTCAAACTCCGGATCAACGAAGGCGAGAAGTTCAGGGTGCTTGGAGATGTATTCCAAATATTCTTTTGGTGCATTGTCTAAGAAGTGATTCATTGGAACTATGACGAAAAGCGCGGCAGCTTTGACAGCAAGTTCTCCATCAACCGAATTCAATCGACCCTCTGCTTCACAATAAACCTTGCGACTGACTTGCCCTGTGATTCTCGCAGAAATATGTAGCGTTGAGCCCATTGGTACAGGTCGCAAAAAGTCTGTCTCAAGTCGCGCAGTTACAGCGGGTGCGCGCAATAGCCACATTAGTTTTCCAAGTGCTTCATCAAATGCCAAGGAGAGAAGTCCGCCATGAGCGAGACCAGGTGCGCCTTGATGATTTTCAGTAACTGTAAATTCGGCAGTGAGATCTACACCGTTACCAGCATGTGCAACTAAGTGCAGTCCAGTTGGGTGCAATTCTCCGCAACCGAAACAATGTCCAAAGTGTGAAGGAATTTGTGAACCAATAGGTGGAGCTTTTGGATGGCGCTGCGGAATCATCGCACCATCTGGAGCACTCGTGCTTGCAACCCGACTCATAGTGCAAGGTTACTCGATGAGTATCCGATAACGTAAGACCTATGGAATTTAGAGAAGTGATTAGCGCCCCACTATGGCTCATTGCATTCGTATATTTCATTTTTCTCTCAATCGTGCTCTCAATCTGGGCTGCATTGGGTGACAACCCTGCGCTGGTTACATTTTTAGTGCTAACAATTGCCCTTGTAATCATGTATCAAAAATCAAAGTTAGTCATCGAATTCGATGGGGATGAATTGAGAGTTGGTCCTGCAAAAATAGAGAAGAAATATATTGGTCACTGCGAAAATTTAGATGCGCCATCATTCAAGCTTGTGCGTGGACGCAATGCTGATCCTGCTGCTTACCTAGGAATTAGATTTTGGCAGCCAACAGGTATAAAAATGAGCGTCAATGATTCGAGGGACTCAACGCCATATTGGCTAGTAACAAGTAAACGAGGCCAAGAATTGACCGCGCTACTCAACAGATAAAACTTTTACGCACATTCCTTACAAACAGCTTTAGCGCCTTCACCACGTGCTAATTGCGTAATGTGGTGAACTAAGAAACAACGTGAACATGCAAATTCATCAACTTGCTTTGGAACAACGCGCACTGCTAACTCTTCACCTGATAGATCTGCACCAGGAAGTTCTAGAGTTTCGGCTGCTTCTGCTTCATCAATATCAATCTGTCCGGATTGAGCATCGACTCGTTGGGCTTTAAGTTCTTCTAACGACTCTTCATGGAGTTCTTCATCCGTTTTTCTGGGGGTGTCGTAATCTGTTGCCACTGCTCTCACCTACTCTCATATCGATTCAAGGAAGAAAAACATCTTCCAACGGGCGCACTATGGCCTATTTCTACTATCTCTGCTTGATACAACAGTCGGCGTGTCGCTTATATTCCACAATCAGCGCACTATTTGCGCAATTTGCTCCGCTAACCCGCCATCTACACGTGCGTGGATAGCTGTTCCCTCTGGGAGATATTCCTCACTCAGGATTTCCCCATGCTCGTGAATTGC
>CAIZHT010000032.1 GCA_903932885.1 uncultured Actinomycetes bacterium | reverse complement strand
GCGCTCTCCTGTCAAAATCGACCAAAATCCTTTTTTATAAAAGAGATTGTCACTTGTTTTTTCATTTGTAACCACGAAATCTTCTTCAAAATTGAATGCGCCATCTTCATGATTTGAAAAGACCGTGACCTTCCACTTACCAACCGTTGGCGGAGCGAAACGAATTTTCCAATTGTTTCCACCCGACCAAAAACCCGGTCGACGCATTACCGTCCCATCATCACACACGAAATCCGCCCACAGCTCTACATCGGTATAGGCATTCTTATAAGAGTTAGAAGAGGTAAATGTAAACTCAATCTCTTGCCACAAAGAATGCGTAGAACTCATTATGTGTTTTGAGGGAAACCTAAGTTGATTCCGCCATGGCTTGGATCTAACCAACGGCTCGTAACAACTTTGCCGCGAGTAAAGAAGTGAACTCCTTCAGTGCCATGTGCGTGTGAGTCACCGAAGAGCGAGTTCTTCCAACCACCAAACGAGTAGTAAGCCATTGGTACAGGAATTGGAACGTTTATACCAACCATTCCAACTTCTACTTCGTTTTGATAGCGACGTGCTGCACCACCATCATTTGTAAATATCGCCGTCCCATTTCCATATTCATGCTTATTGACTAGATCTAACGCTTCGTCATAGCTCTTTACCCGAACAACACTGAGAACTGGTCCAAAGATTTCTTCTTTATAAATACTCATTGAAGACTTCACATTGTCAAAAAGTGTTGGTCCGAGCCAAAAACCATTGCCATCTACCGCTACGGTGCGACCATCTTCTACAAGAGTTGCACCTTCTTTTACTCCTGCTTCGATATATGAAGCGACCTTGTCGCGGTGTACACGTGTAACTAATGGCCCCATATCTGAACCCTTTGTTCCATCGCCAGTTTTAATCTTGGCCATACGTGATCTAATTTTTTCAATGAGAGCATCGGCTACTGGTTCTACAACAACGAGCGCGCTAATTGCCATACAACGCTCGCCAGCTGATCCAAATCCTGCATTGATTGCTGCATCTGCTGCTAATTCTAAATCCGCATCTGGCAAGACAACCATGTGGTTCTTTGCGCCACCAAGTGCTTGCACGCGCTTGCCAGCTTTAGTTCCACTTTCGTAGACATAGCGGGCAATAGGTGTTGAACCAACAAATGAGACAGATTTGATTCCTGGGTGAGTTAGGAGTGCATCAACACTTTCTTTATCTCCATGAACAACATTGAATACACCATCTGGCAATCCAGCCTTTTTCCATAGCTCTGCCATAAAAATGGCCGCACTTGGATCCTTCTCTGATGGTTTCACAATGACTGTGTTTCCGCATGCAATAGCAACTGGGAAGAACCACATGGGAACCATTGCAGGGAAATTGAAGGGAGAAATAATTGCTACGGGGCCAAGTGCTTGGCGAATTGAATAAACATCAACACCCGTTGAAACTTCTTCTGAGAAACCACCTTTGAGAAGGTGTGGGATACCGCAAGAAAATTCAACAACTTCTAAGCCGCGAGTAACTTCACCGAGGGCATCACTGAGTACTTTTCCGTGCTCTTCGGTGATGATTGCTGCAAGCTTTTCTTTGTTTTCATTGAGTAATTCGCGGAAAGCGAATAAAACTTGAGTGCGTTTTGTGAGTGAACTATGGCGCCATGATTTGAATGCTTCAGTAGCAACTCCTACTGCTTGATCTACAAGAGCGCTATCTGCAAAATCAACACTTCCGATAACTTCTCCAGTTGCTGGGTTGTAAATATCACCAGAACGAGCAGCCTTAGATGTTGAATATTCGCCATTTACCCAATGTGTGATTCTCTTCATGGGTATACGTTACTTCGCTTTTACCCATGCCCACTACCCCTTTAGGCATTGGTCATGATTAGATTGGTTACAAATAAAAGGGGATACCGTGGAAAAACCAGTAGCTAATCCAGAACTCGGCGCGCAGGTCTATGCAGATGATCGCGCGAATGTTTTTCACTCATGGTCGGCGCAAAAACAGATTACGCCAATGGCTATTGCTGGGGCACAAGGTTCATACTTTTGGGATTATGCCGGTAAGAGTTACTTAGATTTTTCATGCCAGTTAGTGTTTACAAATATTGGCCATCAACATCCTGTTGTTG
Organism: uncultured Actinomycetes bacterium; assembly: GCA_903932885.1. The sequence goes on along the minus strand of CAIZHT010000032.1, from coordinate 949 downwards.
TAAAGGCTATTCAAGAACAAGCAGCGGTACTAACAACCGTTGCACCACAACATGCCAATATTGCGCGCAACGAAGCAGCAAAGCGAATTATTGACGTTGCAAATGGCGGATTCGAAAAAGTATTTTTCACTAATGCCGGAGCTGATGCAGTAGAAAATGCCATCCGAATGGCACGCATTCACACAGGAAGACATAAAATTCTTTCTACTTACCGTTCGTATCACGGCAATACCGGCTCAGCAATTACCGCTACTGGTGATCCACGTCGATTCCCAAATGAATTCTCATTCGGTCACGTCCACTTCTGGGGTCCATATCTTTATCGCACCGCATTCTGGGCAACTAATGAAGCCGAAGAATGCCAGCGAGCGCTGGAGCATCTTGAGCAGACAATTATTTTCGAAGGTCCAAAAACAATTGCTGCAATTCTTATTGAGAGCGTTCCAGGCACTGCAGGTGTGTTAGTGCCACCCGTTGGATACCTCGATGGAATTCGTGCCCTCTGCGATAAGTACGGCATTCTCTGGATTAGTGATGAAGTAATGGCGGGCTTTGGCCGCACAGGCAAATGGTTTGCATACCAACACAGCAAATCAACTCCTGATCTCATTGTCTTTGCTAAGGGTGTTACCTCTGGTTACGTACCACTTGGTGGAGTAATAATCTCTGGTCCAATTGCTGCAACATTTGATGAAAGAGTCTTCCCTGGTGGTCTTACATATTCTGGTCATCCATTGGCGTGTGCAACAGCTGTTGCAACGATTGATGTAATGAAATCAGAGAAAATGGTTGAAAACATTGCATCTATTGGCGAGAAGATTGTTGGCCCAGGACTTCATGCAATTGCCAAGAAACATCAACTAGTTGGCGATGTTCGCGGACAAGGTGGTTTTTGGGGATTAGATATCGTTACTAATCGCGCTACCCGCGAACCGATAGCGGCATATGG
>CAIZHT010000031.1 GCA_903932885.1 uncultured Actinomycetes bacterium | reverse complement strand
CCATATGGCCCAAGACCACTTGCAGAAGTTAGAACTTTTGGACTCGAGACTTTAGATTTCTTAGTTGATCAAGGCGTAAAGGCAATTGTAATTGCATGTAACACCGCGAGTGCAGCGATGCTTCGCGATGCACGCGAGCGATACTCAATTCCTGTTATCGAAGTTATTCAACCAGCAGTTCGTCGCGCCGTAGCAGCAACTCGCACTGGTCGAATAGGAGTAATTGGAACGAGTACAACAATTGATTCACGCGCTTACGCGGATGCATTTGCTGCCGCTCCACAATTGCACATTACTTCAGTTGCCTGCCCGCTCTTTGTTGAGTTTGTTGAGCGTGGTGAAACTTCTGGTGAAGAGATTACTAAAATCGCTCGCCAATATTTAGAACCAGTGATGAAGGCCAATATTGACACCCTTGTTCTAGGTTGCACGCATTATCCGCTGCTCACAGGCGTCATCTCCTATGTAATGGGAAATGAAGTTTCGCTTGTCTCAAGCGCTGAAGAAACAGCAAAAGATTTATATAGAGTTTTAGTAGAAAACTCATTACTGCGCGCCCCTCAGAGCGCGCCTGCCACGCATCGTTTCTTGGCCACGGGAGATGCAAAAGCATTCGAAGCACTCGCTAGACGATTCTTGGGACCAGAAGTTACACACGTAGAACATCATGAGAACTAAGGAGAAAAATAATGGCGCGCAATGACGGTAGAAATGTAAAAGATTTGCGTGACATAAAGTTCACCCGTAATTGGTTGGATCATGCTGAGGGTTCAGTACTTGTTGAATTCGGAAAGACACGAGTTCTCTGTGTTGCATCATTTTCACCTGGAGTGCCTCGCTGGCTCAAAGATTCTGGAAAAGGATGGGTGACATCTGAGTATTCAATGTTGCCTCGCGCAACTCACACTCGCTCTGATCGTGAAAGCGTAAAAGGCAAATTAGGTGGACGAACACAAGAGATCTCACGTTTGGTTGGACGTTCATTGCGGGCAATCGTAAATATGCAAGAGCTTGGCGAGAACACAATTGTTATTGACTGTGATGTTTTACAAGCAGATGGTGGAACTCGAACAGCAGCAATTACTGGTGCCTATGTTGCACTCGCGGATGCAATTGCATGGGCAAAGAAAGAAGGACACATAAAAGCCAGTGCAAACCCACTCAGTGATTCAGTGGCCGCTGTTAGTGTCGGAATTATTGGTGGAGTTCCCATGCTCGATCTTTGTTATGAAGAAGATGTCAGAGCGGATACAGATATGAATGTGGTGTGCAGCGGTGATGGTCGTTTTATCGAGGTCCAAGGAACGGCAGAGGGAACTCCCTTTGATCGTGATCTACTTGATCAGTTACTCAATCTCGCTGTAACAGGGTGCAAGGATCTAACCCAGCTTCAACATCGTGCACTTTCGAAGTAAGTTCTATTTGTGTCACAACAATTAGTACTTGCAACTCGAAACCAAGGAAAGATCATTGAATTACGCAGAATTCTTGATTCAATCTCTCATGGGACTATTGAATTAGTAAGTGTGGATCAATATCCAAATATTGCCGATGTTGAGGAAACAGGCTCGACCTTTGAAGAAAATGCACTTTTGAAAGCTGAAGCAATTTGTAATGCAACTGGTTTACCTGCAATTGCAGATGATTCAGGTCTTTGCATTGATGCACTTGGTGGTGCGCCAGGAATTTTCTCTGCACGTTATGCAGGCAAACATGGCGATGACGATGCAAACCTGAAAAAAGTTTTAGTCGAACTCAAAGGCGTTGAAGATTCAAAACGTTCTGCACATTTCACATGCGTTACGGCATTAGTAATGCCAGATGGCCGTAAGGTTACAAAACCAGGGGAGTTTCATGGCTTTATCGCCCATGCACCAGTGGGAGAACATGGTTTTGGTTATGACCCAATATTCATACCGCAGGGCTCCAGTATTACTTCCGCTCAGATGAGCCCGCATGAGAAGGACTTGCGTAGCCATCGAGGAATATCACTCCGTGCCATCGCACCACATGTGATCGAATTGCTGGGGACGCTGGGGTAACCTTGGGCTATAACGATGACTAAACCGTTGTCGCATCGCAACCTCAAGGAGTAAACGTGGCTGTAAAGAAATCAACAACAAAGAGGGTTGTAAAGAAAGCCTCTAAAAAAGCACCTGCAAAGAAGAAAGCAGTTGCAAAGAAATCTGTCGCAAAAAAGTCAACAGCTAAAAAGCGCGTTGCCAAAAAGGCAGTTGCGAAGAAGAGTGTTGCGAAGAAGTCGGCCGTAAAGAAGAGTGCGAAAAGAACGACAAAGAAAGTTGCAAAAAAGAGTTCAGCAAAGAAGAGCTCAGCATCAACAATTGTTGTTCCACCAGTTCCACGCGGTGGAATAAGCACATCTTCACGCGTAAACGTATCGACTACACCAGCACCTGCTAAGCCTGCTGCAATTGCTAAGCCATCTGCTGCCCCTAAGCAGGGAACATCAAAAACAGTTCTTGGCGCCGTTGTTGTTGGAATCATTCTCTTGGCAATAATTGTTTGGTCACAATCAGGATCAAGCAACGATGATGGAGCAATGCCAACTCCTCCAGCTAGTGTCGAAGCAACTCCGGAAGCATCTGCTGAACCAACACCTGAAGCAACTGCTACTGAAGAGGCTGTTGCACCTGTTGGCGCAGTTGAAGCACCTTCAAAGTTTGTTGCACTCAACAGTGCCGAGGGTCTTACATTGCGCTGGATTGCACCAACAGCAACTGATGGTCTAACTGGTTACAACGTTGAAATCCGTGCAAACGGAAAAGGTGATTGGAATGTCATTGCAACAGTTCCCGCAGATCAACTTACTCAATCTGTAACTAAGAGTGATGGATCTGGTTGGACACAATTTAGAGTAACTTCAGTTTATGCTGATGGACAGAGTGCATCTGCAACTGTCTTTGGAATTCCTGGAGTATTTGCGTAATTGTCTTATAGAAAGACCCTCGCCATGAGCGGGGGTTTTTTTATTTAAGATATTGTGTAATTGCATCAACGTAAGCAATTACACCGGTTGGAACTAAGTGAACCCCATCAGGAGCGAAATATTCTGGACGCCCAAGAGATATTGATTCCCAATCAACTAAATATGCATTTGGATAGTTAGAGATAACATCGCGAAGGAGGTCATTATTGTCTTCGCGCCATCCACGCGGGACTGCAGTATTGACAACAATTATCTTTGGTTGATTCTTGATTGCTTCGAAGATATTTACTACTTGCTCTCGAGTTAGCTTGTTATTGTTTCCAAGGTTCAAAATTATTGTTGAATCTGGCGCTTTTTCTTTATCGCCAATGAT
>CAIZHT010000030.1 GCA_903932885.1 uncultured Actinomycetes bacterium | reverse complement strand
CTCCATGAGGTGACCAATGCCTCAACTGCGCTCACATGCTCAGCGTTGATAGAGCCTGAAGGGGCTCCTGCATCGTAAATGGCACGCCTCAGAATTCTGGTGCGAATTGCTTTGGGTAAGGCCGCAAGGGCTTCGCATCCCAAATCTGAGAGATCCATCGTGGCAATCTCTTTCTCGACCCATTCATCTAGAGCATCCGCATCGTCGCGCAACAATTGCGCACTACGTGCAAGGGCTTCAGAGATTCCAGGGCCAATATTTTCTTCAAGTATTGGCATAACAAGATTGCGAACTCGTACCCGCGCAAATTGTTTATCAGAATTATGTGGATCATTCCACGGGATTAGATTCATTTCTGCACATGCTTTTTCAGTTTGCTCACGTGTAATTCCTAAAAGTGGACGGATGTACTTTCCATTCACCGCAGCCATAGCAGATAAGGAACGCGCACCGGAGCCTCGTCCTAAACCGAGCAAAACAGATTCTGCTTGATCATCTCGAGTATGACCTAAGTAGATTGCAACTGCTCCATACTTTTGTGCACATTTATCAAGTGCTTCATAACGCGCTTTACGCGCAGAAGCTTCTAGCCCTTGTGAAATTTCAACGCTCACTTTGGCAATTTCATTTTCTGCAATTCCCATAGAGCCAAGTTGTGCAATAACTTTTTTTGCTTGCTCACCTGAAGCGCTCTGTAATTGATGATCAATGGTAATTCCAACTACGCGAATCGCTAATGGCGGAGCCTCAATCGAAATAGCGTGGGCAAGAGCTAACGAATCTGCCCCACCAGAAATGGCAACGAGAATGCAATCTCCTGCTTCATGCATTGCTAGCGATGCGCGTACGGCACTTCGAATAGCAAGGGCATTCGGTGTGGAGACCATGCGATAAGACTAGACCCGACCGCCAAATGGCATAAGCCCATTAATGCTATAAATGTTGGAGAAGAGCAAACCTTTACCCTTGGAATTGGCTTCCCACATCATTCCGTTGCCCGCATAAATTGTTATGTGGTGAATAGTTGAAATTGTTCCTTTGTAAGAATAGAAAAGTAAATCGCCAGGTACTAATTCATTGAGAGATACATGCTTCGTGTAACCCGAATACAAAGCAGAGTTGAGTCGATCCCAATTAGGCCAACCTAAACCAGCACTCTTATACGCTGCATATACAAGCCCTGAACAATCAAATGTATTTGGACCCTCTGATCCCCACACATATGGTTTACGTGCAAGAACTTGTTTCTTCGCAAATTCAACTGCCTTCAATCGCATTGCTTCATTTGACCTTATTGTTGAGCGCCCCTTGAAGCCAATATCTGGCCAAATCTTTTTCTGCCCAGCTGTATTTGCAGCAGTATTTGCTTGACTCTCTTCAAGTAGCGCAAGCTGGCGTTGTTGCTCAAGAGTTGTGCGAACCTTCTTCGCACTTGCCAGTTCTTTCATAATTGCATCTTGTACTTTTTGCAATTTTGCAACTTCTTTTGCTTGCTCAGCTTTTGCATCATCAGCAATTTGTTTAGCTGCCGCAACTTTCTCGGTAGCTTTCTGCTGCACAATTTTTGCATCATCTGCTGCGCGTTTGGCAGCGCGAGCGACAATTTCTGCTGCTTTAAATCTTTCAAGTGCAACTGTATTTTGTGAACCTAATGTACTGAGAGTCGAAAGTTGATCGATCATATCCTGGGGTCCATTGGAGCTAAGTATTGGTTGGATATCACTCATGCTTCCGCCCATGATGTAAGCACTTGCAGCAAGTTTGCCGATAACTCTGTGTGCTTGTGCAACATCTTGAGCAGTCTCTGCTGCATGTGCCGCTGCTGCCTGTGCGGCTTTTGTAGCGATAAATAATTCATTTTTTGCTTTTACATATAAAGCCTGAGCAGTATTTGCTTTAGCAGTCAGTGATCGAAGTGTTTGGTTTGCTGCCGCTAATTTTTTACTCGCTGCATCAGCTGCTTTTTTCTTTGCTGCTTCAACCTTCTTTGCCGCTTCAATTTCAGCAAGTGTCGGCTTAGGGGTTTTTGCTAAAGCTGGCGTTGTTCCCAGAGTAAGCCCGAGGACAAGCGCAAGTGAAAGCGCTCTGTATCGTCTCAATGAAAACCCCCAGGGAAGTAACTGACCTAAAGGATAAGTGAGCAACCTTTGAAAATTGGAGTTTTAGCCTTGAGTGTCTCTAATTTGCTACATCACGTCGTACAAATAAGAACGATGCAATAGTCACAGCAACTGCGACATATATGCCACCGACTAGAAGAGCATGTGAATACTCAATACTTTGCGCCGATCCCCTTGGTGTGCCACCAGATGCAATTGCAGAGAGCTGGGCTCCCGGTAACCAATCTTGTAATGAATTCTTTACTGCAATCAGTAAATTCTCAACAATGAGTAACCAAAGAACACCTATTGAAATTGCGCTAATCGGAGATCGAAGTAAGAGTCCAAGGACCATGCCGATTGTTCCAAATCCGATTACAGAAATAATTACATTTACAAAAGTCGTAAAGATTGCTTGCCGTCCATCTGGACCAAACCATAACTCTGTTGAGACTTTGGCACCGGGAGCCAGAATCACTGATGCACCAATACTCACAATTGCGGCAAGGAGAATCATAAGAAGGGCAAATAGCTTCATCGCAATAAATTTTCCAAGCAAGATTCGAAGGCGACCAGGTTGGCGCACTAACAAATTACGTAGCGTGCCATATGTATATTCCTGAGCAGTTTGCGCGGCAAAAACGCAGAGTGCAATTATTCCTAAGAAACCACCAACGCTGCTAAATCCTTGTACGCCACCGGTTGCAAGACCTAAAACTGCTCTACCAACTACGCGTCCACGATCAGCATTTCCTTGTGGCGAATCGATTAGTAAGAAAAGTAGTGAGGAGAAGAGAGCGCTAAAGAAGACCACTGCTCCCATAGTTCCCAAGAACAATGTAGGGCGACGTAATTTACGAAGTTCTGCAAAGGCTACACGCCACATTATTTCTCTCCCGTCATCTCAAAAAATGTTTCTTCCAAATTAGGAAGTTGAGGAGTGAGTTGTGAAAGTGTTATCCCAGCATCAAAAGCTGCCTTATTTAAAATTGCTGCCCATTCTTTTGGACCTTCAACATGGAGTGCGCCATCGCGAATAGTTGCATGATGTCCAGCACTTTTAGCAATTGAAAGCAAAGTATTGAGATCTGATTCATTTTGACCCTTAGCAATGATTACAGGTTGCTGTGCATGCAATAGATCATCAATTTTTCCAGTAAAGACAACTTCACCTTTGCGAAGCATGACTAAGTAATCACTAATAATTTCTAGCTCTGAAAGCAGGTGCGAGGAAACAAATACAGAAGTACCGTTATTGGCGAGTGTGCGCAATAAATCTCGAACTTCCTGAATACCTTCAGGGTCTAACCCATTTGTTGGTTCGTCCAACATCAATAACTGCGGATTTGGCAGAAGCGCTGCTGCAATTCCTAAGCGCTGCTTCATTCCTAATGAATAAGTCTTGTACTTCGATTTTGCACGATCACCGAGTCCTACTTGTTCCAATAAACCTTGCACGCGATCTGTTGAAAAGCCACCGAGCGTTGCAAGG
>CAIZHT010000029.1 GCA_903932885.1 uncultured Actinomycetes bacterium | reverse complement strand
GAAGTTAGCGACTTTGGATACTACGAGGCAGGTTAGCTCTCCAGTTCTAAACATATTGAAAAGTCTTTCGCGCTCTTTCACTGGTGTATCGCCTTTGATAACCGGGACACCCAAGACTTCTGATAATTCATCGAGTTGGGTTATATATTGCCCAATAACCAATATCTGTTCGCCAGCATGTTTTTTGACCAAAGTTTCTACAACATTTCGCTTTGTGCGAGTTGTTGCGCAGTAGCGATAGCGCTCTTCTGGTTCTGCGGTTGCGTAGAGCAATCTCTCATCTTCAGTGAGATTGACGCGAACTTCAATACATTCCGCAGGTGCGATATATCCCTGTGATTCAATCTCTTTCCAGGGTACGTCATATCGCTTTGGCCCGATGAGTGAGAAAACTTCACCCTCCATGCCATCTTCGCGCACTAATGTTGCTGTCAGTCCTAAGCGACGTCTAGATTGAATATCTGCCGTAAAGCGAAAAATTGGTGCAGGCAATAAGTGCACTTCGTCATAAATTATTAATCCCCAGTCGTGAGTATCAAAGAGATCTAGATGGGCATAAACACCATTCTTTTTCTTTGTCATCACTTGATACGTCGCAATTGTTACGGGACGAATCTCTTTCTTAGCACCTGAGTATTCGCCGATCTCATCTTCTGTAAGAGTTGTGCGCTTGAGAAGTTCCTCGCGCCATTGGCGGGCAGCGACAGTATTAGTTACAAGAATGAGGGTTGTGGCCTTTGCATGAGCCATAGCGGCTGCACCAACAATTGTTTTACCGGCGCCGCAAGGAAGTACAACGACTCCGCTGCCACCATGCCAGAAACCTTCGGCTGCTAGCTCTTGGTACGGGCGAATCTTCCAATCATTTTGTACAAGTGAAATCTCATGTGCTTCACCATCGACGTATCCTGCAAAATCTTCTGCTGGCCAACCAAGACGAAGTAGTGACTGCTTGATTGCACCTCGTTGGTTTGCAAAGACAACAATTGTTTCGGCATCAATACGCGGCCCAAGTAAAGGAGCAATTTTTTTAGCTCTGATTACCTCTTCTAGAACTGCTGTATCTGTTGTTACCAAAATCAAACCGTGGACAGGATCGGCTTCTAAGCGCAATCGTCCGTAGCGAGACATTGTTTCTGCAACATCGACAAGAATTGAGTGCGGAACGGCATATCGTGAGTACTTAATAAGTACATCAATTACTTGTTCAGCATCGTGGCCTGCTGCTCGAGCATTCCATAAGCCTAAATTTGTAAGACGGTACGTGTGAATATGTTCTGGAGATCTCTCAAGTTCGGCAAATGGAGCGATAGATCGACGACATTCCGTACTGAGGGGATGATCAATATCTAAGAGAAGTGTCTTATCGCTTTGAACAATGAGTGGACCATCAGTCATTGAGTAAATCCTTTATGAGTGCGTGTAAGAGTGCACTTCTCTCTTCAAGTCGAGATGTATCTATCCATTCATTTGCTGCGTGCGCTCCGCCACCAATTGCACCTAACCCATCAAGTACTTTTGCTCCCGCTGCAGCTGCGAAGTTTCCATCGCTTGCTCCGCCAACAGAGGCGTGACCTAGTGGAGGAATTCCAATACTCTTTGCCGCTTTCTCAGCACGTTCGTAGAGTTCTAGCGTTGCGCTAGTTTCCAAAGGCGGACGATTGAAACCACCGGTCACAACAATGCTCGCCTGCGAATTCTCGGGTGCGAAAGCTTTGATTGCAGCGTCGAGTCGCTCAAACTCTTTCATTGAAAAAGAACGTATATCAACATCGAGCGTTGCAAGATCTGGAACTGTATTTGTTGTATTTCCACTGCGCAACATTGTTGGAACAACCGTGGTTCCATGTTCTGCGCTTTCAAGTGCCTTGAGTGCTAAAACAATTCGAGCAACTTCAACTGTGGCATTGATTCCCTTTTCAGGCTCTAAGCCTGCATGAGATGCACGACCATGAATATTGATTTGGTACATCGCAGTACCTTTACGTCCTGTTTTTACTTTGCCATCAAGAGTTGCCTCTAGAACAAGTACCGCTTGGGCCTTCGAGGAAATTTCTTTTATGAATGCTTTAGAAGTCGCACTCCCTGTTTCTTCATCAGTTGTTGCTACAAGTGCAACGGAGCCTTCAATTCCCTTGAGCGCAAAGAGTGCTTGTATAAATCCGGCTTTCATATCGAAGACCCCAGGTCCACGCGCAACATTTCCTTCAACGCTCCACAGTGGTGAAAAAGAATTATGTGGCCAGACTGTATCTAGATGCGCCAAGAGAATAACTTTTGGTTGCGCCGCTCCCCACCAAAATACAGGTCGCCCTTGAATTTCTTGTATCTGCGCAGGAGTTCCTAGAACTCTCGCAGCAATATCACTTGCTGTTGCTACTACTTTGCGACAAGCAGATAAGTCATCCGTTGGTGATTCGACTTTTACGAGTGTCTCAATCTCTGCAAGCATGGAGTCAATTCTGCCGTATTGGGCATCACTCTGGGGGCTCATAATGGCGCCACACCTGTTATGCGAGGAATTCTGAAGGTTTGGAGTTCGCCAGTAGCGTGATCACGAGCAATCAGTGAACCAGCACTAACTTTGAGTGGGTCAATGATTCGATGTGAAACAGAGCCATTGTTATCGGCATAACCAATTGATAGTGATTGGCCCTTCTCAATGTATTGAGTAAGTAAATCTAAAGTTTCATTTGCAGTTGTACGCGGTAATGAACCAAGTACGTTATTTGCAATTGAGCGAAGATGAGATTGGCGATGACTAGATTTTTCACCAGTTCTTAGTGCGCGTATAGCAGCGCCAAGATTCTCTTTCGTCGGAGTTTCGATCTCACCAATCACACGTGGAGGTCGTGGCTTTGTTACAGCGCGGTTAGTGCGCGGCCCGGTGAGCATGATGCCATTTGCAGATTCACCTGCAGGTAGATAGCCAGCTTCACGCAATAGTCGCATTGCATCAGTTGCATCGTGATCACAGATAAGTACCTCTGGTGCGATTCTTCGTAATGAAAGAACATCTAGCTTCTTATCTGCAATTATTTGAGCGATTAGTGCCGAATCTTCACATCGAATAAATGATGACGTATTTCCAACTCGAAGTTTTCCATGTTTCTTAGCGACATCAGCTATCAAGTATTCGAGTGGCTGCGGCATTGGAGTTTTTGAAACTTTCTTCAAGAAGCTACTAATTTCCTCACCGGTCTTGCCATGGTCAAGTGCTCGTCGAATAGTTGATTCACTGAAACGATAAACAGTTGCTCCGCCGCGACTCTCGATGTCGGCAATGATTGCAAGGGCTCCAGATATTTCGTGCTCAAGAGGTCCTGGCGCAATGGCTGTGTTATCTCCTTGAATCAAAATGTGATCTACTGTTTT
>CAIZHT010000028.1 GCA_903932885.1 uncultured Actinomycetes bacterium | reverse complement strand
GCAACCATGGATGTTCGCGAACATTCCGATGCACATCATCACTTACTTGCCCAAGCACTCGGCGATAGTGCATACGCAAATCGCTCACACGATGAGCGCTTCGAAATTCTTACTGGTGTGCTTCAAAAAGGAAGTTCACTCAACGTAAAGTCTTTGGATGAGAACGCCCAAAAGACTTTAGATACCTTTATATCAATCGCAGATCTCATAAATACCTTTGGTACTCAGGCAATAGAGACATACATAGTTTCAATGACAAAGGGTGCAGATGATCTCATCGCTGCAGTCGTCATTGCTCAACAAGCCGGCCTTGTCGATATCGCAGCAAAGAAAGCAACTATCGGCTTTGCACCGCTTCTTGAAACAGTTGCAGAGCTTCGCGCATCGGGTGAGATTCTAGAAAAACTACTTTCTAATCCAACTTATCGCGCCTTAGTAGCACTTCGTGGCGATCTACAAGAAGTAATGCTTGGTTACAGTGATTCCAATAAAGATGCAGGAATCGCAACAAGCCAATGGGAAATTCATAGAGCGCAGAGAAAACTGCGCGATGTTGCAATGAAATATGGAGTAACACTTCGTTTATTCCATGGACGCGGTGGATCTGTTGGACGCGGTGGCGGTCCAACATATGAAGCACTCATCGCACTTCCTTGGGGCTCAGTTGATGGTCAAATAAAGATGACTGAACAGGGCGAAGTTATTAGCGATAAATATTCACTTCCAGCACTTGCTCGTGAGAATGTTGAACTCACACTGGCTGCAGCTCTTGAAGCAACCGTTCTCAACCGTGCACCACGACAAGCTCCGCAAGATTTAGCTCAGTGGAATGATTGCATGCAACTCATCAGTGATAGTTCGTTCAAACAATATCGCTCACTCGTGGAACACCCAGATCTGCCTGCATATTTCTATGCATCCACTCCAGTTGAGCAACTAGGAAATCTTTTCTTAGGTTCGCGTCCATCGCGCAGACCAGATGCAACTAGCGGTCTTGGTAGTTTGCGTGCGATTCCATGGGTATTTGGATGGACCCAATCACGCCAGATCGTTCCTGGTTGGTTTGGAGTTGGAACTGGGCTCAAAGCCGCTCGCGAAGCAGGTAATACGCAAGTTCTTACAACAATGCTAAATGAGTGGCACTTCTTCAACACATTTATTAGCAATGTTGAGATGACACTTGCTAAGACTGACCTAGCCCTTGCTAAGCGCTATGTTGAAACACTTGTTCCTAAAGAACTTCAACATTTCCTCACAATTATTGAAGAAGAATTCGCGCTGACTGTCTCTGAAATATTGCTACTGACAAAGAAGACATCTTTACTTGGAGATCAACCAATTCTGGCGAGAACTCTTCAGGTTCGTGATGCCTATTTGTCGCCAATACATTTACTTCAAATCAACTTACTCAAGCGTGTGCGTGATGTTGGGGGAACCCCTGAGTCAGTATTGAATAGAGCACTGTTACTTACTATCAATGGTGTTGCAGCGGGCCTTAGAAATACAGGTTGATTTTAGGAATTGAACTTAGTTTGAGTTTTCTCTAGACCTTGTGTGATGAGGAATTCGACAACATCTGCGCCGCGATCTAAGAACTCCCCTAAATCTTTCTTCTCTTCTTTACTAAATTGTTTGAGTACAAAATCAGCAGGATCTTGCTGTCCCATGGGGCGACCAATACCTAATCGAACTCGGTAATACTCTGCTGTTCCAAATGAGGATGTCAGAGATTTCAAACCATTATGGCCGTTATCGCCTCCAGCAATTTTGCTTCTAATTGCCGCATAACCAATATCTAATTCATCGTGGAGAACGATGATCTTTGCGGGTTCAATAGAGTAAAAAGAGGCAACCGCTTTTATAGGTCCGCCACTTTCATTCATATAACTATGTGACTTTGCCAAAATAATTGAGTGCGTATCAGCGCCGACGCCTAACTTATAGGCGGCAACATCAGTGCGTGATTTATGAGATGAGAATTTGAGGCTATGGCGCTTTGCGAGTTCATCAATGACCATCTGCCCGACATTGTGTCGAGTAGCGACATATTGATCCCCGGGATTACCGAGTCCTACAACTAACCACGTCATGGGTTAAGAGTAAGTGTTACGCGTCCTTCTTCTCTGCATCTGCAGCAGGAGCGGCAGCGGCTGCATCTGCAGCAGGAGCAACAACAGCAACTTCTTCAACTGCAGTTGAACGCTCAGAGAGGTGAACAACAATCATCTTTGGATCAGAGATAAGTTCTACACCGGCAGGAAGTTTTACATCTCCTGCATAGAGTGAGAGACCAGCTGCAAGACCTGTGAGGTCAAGTTCAAAGAAGCTTGGAATAGAAGTTGCTTCTGTCTCAACTTCAATTGTGTGGTTGACGTGCTCAAGAATTCCATCGCGATCGTGCTCTCCAGAAGTATGAACTGGAACAGAAACTGTAACTTTTTCACCACGACGAACAATGACGAGGTCAATGTGATCGATAGTTAGTTTGATTGGGTGGCGAACGATTGACTTAGGAAGTGTCAGTTCAGTTTTTCCATCTACAACAATGTCGAGCAAAACGTTTGATGTCTTGAGTGCAACGCCGAGTTCGCGTGCAGGAAGATTGATATGTGCTGGCTTCTCACCATGACCGTAGATAACAGCAGGAACCTGGCCTTCGCGACGTGCGCGACGTGATGCACCCTTACCAAATTCGGTACGACGTACACCGTTGATTGAAATCTCAGCCATTTTTTATTCTCCTGTTGTTGTAGTGAAGTCCCAGCAGGAGTTGAACCCACACCGTCGATTACGGATGAAAAAAACCCTCGCCGGAACGTGGCAAACCATACCGAAAGGGCTAGCTAAGCCGCAAATCCATGCTCAATTAGGAGTGCAAATAAGAAAGCGGCCAACGCAGTGAACGTAAAACGCAGAGTGAACGAAGTTGGGCCGCGACTTATATTGCTTACGAATGACCGTCGAAGAGGCTTGTAACTGAGCCATCTTCGAAGACTTCGCGAATTGCTCGTGCAAGAAGCGGAGCAATCGATAGAACTGTAAGGCCATCAAAATGTTGATCTTCAGCAATTGGCAAAGTATTGGTAATAACAACTTCACTAGCGCGGCAGTTCTTCAGGCGCTCAACTGCAGGCCCTGATAAAACTGCATGAGTTGCAGCAACAATTACTTCTGTTGCACCTGCTTCAAAGAGCGCGTCTACTGCCTTTGTAATAGTTCCTGCAGTATCAATCATGTCATCGATAACTACGCATGTTTGGCCAACAACATCACCAACGACGCGACCAACAACAGATTCATTTGGAATGCGTGGATCGCGTGTTTTATGGATAAATGCAATTGGGCAACCGCCGAGTAAATCTGACCAACGCTCTGCAACGCGTACTCGACCAGAATCTGGTGAAACGATTGTTAGACGTGAGCGATCCACTTTGCTGCCGACATAATTAGCAAGCATTGGTAGTGCGAAGAGATGATCTACAGGACCATCGAAGAAACCTTGAATCTGTGAAGTGTGTAAGTCAACAACCATCAAACGATCTGCGCCAGCGGTCTTGAAAAGATCTGCCATCAATCGCGCAGAGATTGGCTCGCGTCCGCGGTGCTTCTTATCTTGACGTGCATAACCATAGAAAGGTGCAACAACTGTGATGCGCTTTGCTGATGCGCGCTTGAGTGCATCGACCATGATGAGTTGTTCCATGATCTGCTTATTTACTGGAGCTGAATGACTTTGGAGAACGAATGCATCGCAACCGCGAACACTTTCTTCGAAGCGAACAAATATTTCACCATTAGCAAAGTCATATGCCGACGTTGGTGTGAGTGGAATGCCTAACTCTGTTGCTACTTCATCTGCTAACTCTGGAAATCCTCGACCTGTAAAGAGTCGTAGTCGCTTCTCGGAGGCGAGTCGGATTTCGCTCATGGGAGTTAGCCTTTCTTCTCGCTCTTTGCTGCAGCCTCTGCAGACTTTGTTCCTGCGCGCTTACGCAAGACCCAGCCTAAGACATTTCGTTGGCGTGATCTGCCAACTCCCATCGCGCCTGCAGGAACATCTTCAGTGATAACTGATCCAGCAGCTGTATATGCACCATCTCCTACTGAAATTGGTGCGACCAACATTGAATCACTTCCGATTCGAACGTGGTCTCCAACAGTTGTGCGATGTTTATCTACGCCATCGTAATTGACGAAGATTGTTGCAGCGCCGATATTTGTACCGACGCCGATAGTGGCATCGCCCACATATGAAAGATGGGGAACTTTTGAACCCTCGCCAAGAGTTGAATTCTTCATTTCAACGAAAGCACCAGCGCGAGTATGTGCGCCTAAGTCTGTGCCTGCGCGTAAGAATGTAAATGGACCAACGCTTGCCTCTGGGCCAATCGCAGATGCAGTGCAATAGGACTCGATAACGCTAGCCCCAGCACCAACTGTGCAATCAATCAATGTTGTGCGCGGACCAATAACCGCACCGGATTCAATCTTTGTATTTCCAGCAATCGCACTTCCTGGAAGCAGTGTCACATCACTAGCAATTGTTGCTGTGGCATCGACCCATGTAGTTGTTGGATCTGTAATGGTGACGCCTGATTTCATGAGGTTCTCATTGATTCTGTCGCGAAGAAGTGCGGCGCTTTCAGCAAGTTGAACACGATCATTGACACCTAGAATTTCAATGAAATCATCGATCATCGCAGCGGCAATAGAGGCACCCTCTTTGCGCATGATTTCAATGACATCAGTGAGGTAGAGCTCGCCTTGTGAATTTGAATCACTGAGCTTTCCAATTGCACCTGCTAATAATTTGCCATCAAATACATAAACACCAGAGTTGATTTCAAAAATCATCTTCTGATCTTCATCGGCGTCGCGCTCTTCAACGATGCGAAGTAATTCGCCATCATCACCACGGATAATGCGGCCATAGCCTGTTGGATCTGGGTGCTCTGCAGTGAGAACACTTGCGCCAAATTTTCCTTTGTTGTGAACTTCTAGTAATTGCGAGAGTGAATCACTTGTAAGCATTGGTGTGTCACCTGCAAGAATTAGCACTGTGCCATTTGGTGCACCGGCTGCGAGCGCTAATTGAGTTGCATGGCCTGTACCACCACGACGTTCTTGGAAAATTGTTCGAGCCTTTGGCGCAATCTGGCCAATATGTTCTTCAACCTGTTCGCGTCCTGCGCCAACAACGATCGCTAAATCTTTGGGAT
>CAIZHT010000027.1 GCA_903932885.1 uncultured Actinomycetes bacterium | reverse complement strand
TACATTTCGTGGATCAGAGACTGTATAAACAGGGTGGCCAAAACCAATGACAACTTCTTTGTTGCCAACACGTTCACGGATATCAGCCTCTGCTTGATCTGGATTTTCATAACGCTCCTGAATTTCAAGGGCTACTTCATTAGCTCCGCCATGCTTTGGGCCGCGTAGTGCACCGATTGCACCGGTGATTGCAGAAAATAGATCAGAACCTGTTCCGGCAATAACTCGTCCTGCAAATGTTGAGGCATTGAATTCATGCTCTGCGTAGAGAATAAGTGATGCGTGCATCGACTTGACCCAGAGATCACTCGCTGGCTTGCCATGTAATAAATGGAGGAAATGTCCGCCAATGGAATCATCATCTGTTTCAACGGTGATTCGCTTGGCACCGTTAGCAAAGTGATACCAATAGAGAAGCATGGAAGGCAGACAGGCAATGAGTTTGTCTGCAATATCGCGCGCACCCTCTATTGAATGGAATTCATTTTCTGGTGTGACGCAACCAAGTGCTGAAACCCCTGATCGCATGACATCCATTGGGTGCGCAGTCGCTGGAATTTGTTCCAAAATTGCTTTTACTTGCGCTGGAAGCGAGCGAAGTCCTTGTAATTTCTTTTTATACGCGGCTAACTGAGAAGCGGTTGGCAAAGTGTCATGAATTAGAAGGTGTGCAACTTCTTCGAATTCACATTGTGCTGCCAGGTCTGCAATATCAAATCCGCGGTAATGCAAATCGTTTCCACTTTTGCCCACGCTACATAGCGCAGTGTTGCCTGCAGTAACTCCTGAGAGTGCAACTGATTTCTTTGGCTTGAATTCTGCCATGAGGGAAATGCTCCTTATTTTTCTTCGCGATATTGATCGAGCGCTTTTTCAAATGCGTGGTAATTGATGCGCTCGTATAACTCGTCACGACTCTGCATTGAGTCAATAAGGCCAGATTGTGTGCCATCACGGCGAATAGTTTGGTAAACATTTTCAGCCGCTTTGTTCATTGCTCTAAATGCTGAAAGCGGATACAAAATCATTCCCACGCCATTGGCTGCTAATTGATCACGTGTAAAGAGTGGAGTCAGCCCAAACTCAGTGATGTTGGCAAGGATTGGCTTCTTTACGGCCTGTGCAAATTTTTTGTAATCACCAAGTTCAGTGATTGCTTCTGGGAAAACTAAATCAGCGCCCGCAGCAATATAGGCAAGAGCTCGATCTATGGCGCTATCAATGCCTTCATTAGCGATTGCATCCGTACGCGCCATAATCTGAAAAGAATCATCTGTGCGTGCATCTACTGCTGCTTTGATGCGGTCAACCATTTCGCCCTTGCTAACAATTTCCTTATTGGGACGGTGTCCACAGCGCTTAGCGCCAACTTGATCTTCAATATGCATGGCTGCTGCGCCAGCTTTGATTAGATCTTTGACTGTACGGCCAATGTTGAACGCAGATGGTCCAAAGCCAGTATCAGCATCTACTAATAAAGGCGTATCGCAGACATTAGTAATGCGGCGCACATCAACTAAAACATCTTCAAGAGTTGTAATACCTAAATCAGGAAGGCCGAGAGATCCTGCTGCAACTCCCCCACCAGATAAATAAATTGCTTTATATCCTGCTCGCTGCGCAAGGAGTGCGTGATTGGCGTTGATTGTGCCGACAATTTGCAATGGTTTTTCATCGGCAAGGGCTTTTACAAAACGTGCACCAGCTGAAAGCGTGGTCATATAGGTAGTCTACACATTCAAACTAAGGGCTGCTAATGCGCCGTTGACGATTGAACCTGAATCAAGATCATGAATCTTGTAAAGATCTTGAATTGTTCCTGATTGACCGAATGTATCTACGCCCATTGCAACTTGTGGCATACCTAATGCAGAACCCAGCCACGCCATTGCATGTGATGCACCATCATGAATTGAAACAATTGGTGCGCGCTCTGTAAATATTGGACGAAGTGCACCAGGAAAAGATGGAGTACTTGCAGTGCGAATTCCTTGTTTCAAAGTGCGCTGCCAACTGCCATACAAGCGACCAGGTGAAGTTATATCTACAACGTGTGCGATAACTCCTTCACTTGCTAATTCTTTTGCAGCCTCTAATACTTCAGGCATAACCGCACCTGTTCCAACGAGGTGAACAACAGGTGCATTTGTATCTTCAATTGTTACACCAGCAGTATTGCGCCCATCTACTAATCGATAAGCCCCAGCTAATACTTGTGAGCGAAGAAGGGCTTCACCTAAGCGATCGCGAGCATCATTGAAAGGTGTTTGATCAATGGGGCGAGTTGTTAGACGGAAATAAAAGGCGAGTTCACTTGGTCGCAAATCAGGAGTTGTATCACTCTTGCTACCCGCAACGTGTGCGATTGCATCACAGAGCATCCAATCAAGTGCTTGGGCATATGCCGGTTCCATAAGAACAACACCTGGTAATTCCATTCCAACAGATGGCGTAATTGTTGATTGATGTGCGCCACCTTCTGGCGCAAGAGTTACACCTGATGGAGTTCCAGTAATAATAAATTTCGCACCTGAATAGACACTATAAATAAATGCATCCAGACCGCGTAATACGAATGGGTCATAGACGGTACCAATTGGAATAAGTGGTTGATTGGAATGATCATATGAAAGTCCGAGCATTCCAAGGAGCATGAACAAATTCATCTCACTGATACCAAGTTCGATGTGTTGGCCTGTTGGACCTTCAGCCCATTTGAGAATGGGATCTTCATTCCAGCGACGTAATTCTTTTGGATGAAATACGCCGGTACGGTTGATAAATCCACCAAGGTTTGTTGAAGTTGCAACATCGGGCGCTGTAGTTACGAGGTAGGGACGAATTGCTTCATCCCGACTTATCTCGCTAAGGACTCGACCAAAAACTTCCTGAGTTGAAATAGTTCCAGTGCTCTTCACATTTGTTGTTATTGGAATTACTGCA
Organism: uncultured Actinomycetes bacterium; assembly: GCA_903932885.1. The sequence goes on along the minus strand of CAIZHT010000027.1, from coordinate 1,531 downwards.
TTGATCTGGGCAACAGGGTCGGGGCGTTTGAGTTCTGCGCTGCGAAGAGCGAGGAATTTGCCTGCATCACTTGTTAGATCAAAGCCATCCCATTCATTTTCTGGCGTGCGTCCTAATTCTTTGCGCAATACATTGATTTGTTCAGTAGACATCTGCGCTGAGTGATTACGTGGGTCTCCTGCCATCGGCAGTCCCCAACCCTTTACTGTGTATGCAAATACAACACTTGGGCGAGTTGTTTCTGCATCGCATTCTTGGAATGTTTCAACAAGGGATTCAATATTGTGACCACCAAGGTCGCTAAGAATTTCAAAGAGTTCAGTATCGCTATATCGCTTGAGGTGTTCTTCAACTCCCTTTGGGGCACCATCTAGAAAACGTGCACGTAGTTCTTCAATCTTCTGACCATACAAAGATTGGTATTGCTCGTTAGGAATATCGTCAAACCATTGCTTGAAAGATTCACTGCCGGCAACTGCAAAAGCCTTCTTGAGTTTAGAACCATATTTGACTTCAGCTACGTGCCAACCAGCTGCCTCAAATTGTGCGCGCCATTGCGCAATACGAATACCTGGAATCACGCGGTCCAATGATTGACGATTGAAGTCGACAACCCACATAACATTTCCAACACCATCTGTTGCAGGATCTGCTACCGCCTCCCAAATGTTTCCTTCATCTAACTCGGCATCACCAATGAGGGCGATAAAGCGTGAGTGAGGGCGTGCACCAAAGTGAGCATCAACATAACGACGAGTAACTCCGGCAAATAGTGGAGCAGCAGCGCCTAGGCCAACAGAGCCGGTAGAAAAATCAACAGTGTCTGGATCCTTAGTACGTGATGGATAACTTTGTAATCCGCCAGCGCTTCGAAGTGATGTGAGGTACTTCTTATCTAAGTTTCCAAGTAAGTATTGAATGGAGTGAAAAACAGGGGAAGAGTGTGGCTTCACGCTCACTCGATCATTTGCATTGAGATGATGAAAATATAGTGAGGTCAAAATTGAGATCATTGAAGCACTGGATGCTTGATGTCCGCCTACTTTGATTCCATCCGTATTTGGGCGATCATGATTTGCATAATCAATCATGCGAACAGTGAGCCAAAGAGTACGGGTTTGAATCTCTTCTAAAAGGGCTAAATCTTTTTCAGAAATACCCATGGTTATTTGAGCTCTTTGCGCACCGCTACAACAAGTGCCTCATAGTCAGCAGGAGTGTTGTATAGCTGGCCTGAGATACGCATGAAATATTGATTACATGCTGTTGTAATAGGTACTTCGATTTTATGTACTTCTGCGAAACGACGCTGTAGCGCAATGCAACCATCTCGGCCGCCATCCATTTTGTGAAGAGGAATAACACCTAGCGGTAATTCTTCTTCGCGTAATTCATCTTTTCCAACACCAAGTTCAGCCATAACTAAATCACGGCCATAACGCATGCGCGCAGTGTTGGCTGCACGAACTCTCTGCCATCCAATTGCTGAATAAAAATCAATTGCAGCAGGAGCAGCAAGCCAAGCGCTGAG
>CAIZHT010000026.1 GCA_903932885.1 uncultured Actinomycetes bacterium | reverse complement strand
TATCAAAGCCAACTGGCTCTAATGGACCAAGGCCACCCCAGCGAGAGACGCTGAGCTGAATTGAGTTGATCATTGGCAATGCAAGGAATACAAAGAGCAAGACAAAGACAGGAATCAAGGTGATTCGTGCACTACGTACGTTTATTGCATTGAGGCCAATGCGAGCCTTTTTCTTACGGGAAAAAAGAGTTCGGCCCTGAGTGCTTGAGGTTGATACTTCTTTTGAAGGACTTTCGTTCTTCACTGACATTTCTTCCTCAATTCAACTCAGGGCCGAAGCCTCTAATTACATACGGAAATTGCTACATACGAAAGTTCGGCTTAGAGGCCGTTCTTGCGTACATCTTCGAGCTTGGCCTGTTGAGCCTTAGCAATTTCTGCAGATGTTGTCTTACCTTCTTGCAACTTCTGGATCAATGGATTTATGAAAGTCTGGCCATATGCACCAGGTACTTCTGAAGTCCATCCTGATTGTGATCCGTAAGCAGCAACAAGGGCAAGAACATCCTTTACGCCTTGTGGAACCTTTGTATATAGAGACTGTGGAATTGTTGTAACCACTGGAAGGTTTCCTGCAGCTTCAAGTGCACCAATTCGTTGTCCTTCATCGCTCATGAAGTAACGAAGGAGCTCTAGAGCCCACTCTTGGTTCTTTGACTTTGTAGGAACTCCATATGCATCACCGTAATAAGGTGTGTATGTAGCTTTCTTTCCAGCAACAACTGAAGGTAGTACAGCAAGTCCTGGTGTGAACTTCATTGCACCCTTCTTTGTCTCTGTTTCAAATGCGCCGCCTGGCATCCATGTTCCACCAAGGAGCATGCATGACTTGCCAGCTGTGAAGTAAGCAGTTGCTTGATCTAGATCCATACCAAGGTAACCGTTTTGGTAAACGCCACCCTTAGCAATTGCACCGAGTGCATCAAGAGTCTTGAGGATTCCTGGATCTGTCCAGCGTGCTGTAACAGGTACATCTGGCTTATAGCTGTTGATGTAGTTGTTGAGTGCTTTTGCAGAAACAGCTGTTGGCATCATTGAGTCAAACATCCAAGAAGCTTGGAAGTTTGTCTTTCCACCAATTGCTAGACCGGCATAACCAGCCTTCTTGCAAGCCTTACCAAATGCAACTAGTTGCGCAACAGAAGTGAAGTGTCCGCTAGCAGGAACAATTGCCTTTGATTTCGCAATTGCATCTGGATTTGTCCAAAGAACGTTGTAATACACAACAACGTGAGGTGTTGCGTAGTACTTACCATCTGCTTGCTTAAGAGCAGCAGCTGGTGGACCAATGCGCTTTACAGTGTCATCGGCAGCAAAAATTCCATTGAGTGGAACAAGTGCCTTGTTCTTAACCATCTGTGTATACACATTTGAGTTCAAAGGAAGTAGTCCGATATCTGGTGCACCATCGGATGAGAGAACCTGAAGATTTGGTCCACCCTTTGCTTCATTTGTAATTGGTGAATATTTGATTGTGACATTTGGATACTTCTTAACAAATGCCTTGCCGACTGCGGCCCATTCTTCTTCTGGACGATCTCCAGTTGTTTCATGCTGAACTGTGAGTGTTACCGGTGCTGTTCCTAGGGCTGCACTCGCTGGGGTAATCGAGAGACCACTAAGTACTAATGCAAAAGCTGATGAAACCGCACTAAGTGCGACCACAGACTTTCCGGAGACTCGGAACGATGACTTCATTCAAACTCCTTCTATAACGAATGTAACCTCGCTCTATAAAAAACCCCACGAGTAGGCTTTTCCATAGCGCAGAAGAACAGCTCCAGGGCTTGGAACTGCATAGGGGAAATCTTGGAGTCTTTTAAGGGATTTGTCTATAGGATATTGGATAATTCTCAGGAAAGGTTTTGACGATGCGCATTGCTCGAGTGGGTGAGATTGGCCAGGAACGACCAGCGGTTTTGGTTGGCGAGGATGCAGTATTTGTCGATTCGCTTATCCCGGATTGGGATCGGCAGAGCCTTAGTGATGGTGCCTACCAGAGAGTTAGCAGCGCAGACTTATCAGCACTGCCCCGTTCTGTTATCAAATCGTTACGAATCGGTTCACCCATTGCCCATCCTACAAAAGTTATTTGTGTTGGGCTCAATTATTTATTACATATTAAGGAAACTAATGCGGCTACGCCACCGGAGCCAATTATCTTTATGAAAGCCCCCGATAGCGTCGTTGGCCCCAACGATCCAATCGTTATCCCACCCGGAAGCTTGAAAACAGATTACGAAGTAGAACTTGCAATTGTTATTGGTAAGCGCGCGCTCTATTTGAAGGATCCAAAAGATGCTGCGCAACATATTTTGGGATACACAATTTCTCAAGATGTGAGTGAGCGCCATTGGCAAATTGAGCGATCTGGACAATGGATGAAAGGAAAATCATTCCCAACATTTAATCCAATCGGACCTTGCATTGTTACGGGAGATGAGATCAACCCTCATGACTTACGCCTATGGTGCAGCGTTGATGGAGAAATGCGCCAAGATTCACGAACAAGTGATCTTCTCTTTGGTATTGATCACATCGTTTGGTACATCAGTCAGTTCATGGAACTTTTCCCTGGTGATGTTATAAATACTGGAACACCATTTGGTGTTGCAATGGGATTGAATCCACCGAAATATCTAAAGCCCGGTCAGGTAGTAAAGACTGGAATCGAAGGTATTGGTGAGATTGAATCAATCTGTATGGAACACCTCGGGTAGCGTTTTCCACCATTCACCTTCGGCGCGATCTTCCATAGGTGCCTGCATCGGAATTGTTAGTGACCACCACTCTTGAGTCTTTGGGTCATCACCCATTGCTTTCATATCGCCTTCGTAGTCATTTCCTACATATTCAAAATATGAAAAGAGAAGATCGCCATGGCGATAAATTGAATAGTTTTGAATGTGACTCTTTTTGATTTGAGCAAGAATCTCGGGCCATACTGCAGCGTGAATACGTTCGTATTCCTCACGAGCACCAGGTGCGATACCAATGACAGAACCTACTCTTTTCATTTTCTCTCCATCCTTAGAGGCGATAAGCCTTGATAGCAGTTTTGTATTTCAAATCATCAATCTCGGTTTCCGAGAAATCTTTTATAAGTTCTAACTGTGCTTTCCATACAGTGTCGTAATCATTTGCCATGCTAGAGAAAGGCCAATCACTTCCCATCATCATTCGCGATGTTCCAAATGATTCCTTCATTGCCATGACGTATGGACGCCAATCTTCGATTGTCCATTTTTCCCAATCAGATAAAACATTGAGCCCTGAGAATTTTGTGTAAACATTAGGAAATGCAGCCACCTTTTGCATCTCAACTAACCAATTATCCCATTGTCCACCTTTGATATCTGGTTTTGCAAAGTGGTCAATGATGATGGTCAAGTTCGGATGGCGCTTTGCAATCGTTGCAACATTTTTAGTGTGCTCTGGTTTTATCGCAACATAATCAAAAGAGAGATTTCGAGATGCTATTTCGCCTAGAGTTTTGAGTACTGGTTCGCGCACAATCCATGCATCATCAGATTCGTACTTTGGATTTCCATAATCATGTGTCAGGTTTCGAACACCTTTGAAGAGTGGGTTATTGGTGAAGATATCGAGGGCTGCAATCGCTTCCTCGGTTCTATCTAATGGAACCCAACCGACTATCCCAGCAATTTGAGGATTCTTGGAGGCCGAATGAAACATGTAAAAAGTGTCATCGTAGGTATCTGCTGCTTGAACATAAACAGTTCCTGTAATGCCAAATTTCACAATCGATGGATTGACTTGCTCTTGCACATAGTCATGACCTAATAGGTCTGTTATATCGGGAGTGATCCATGAATACTCGCGTTCAGAATATTTCCACACATGCTGGTGTGCATCAATAAATGGTTTTTGACTCATAGTGATTTCTCCATTGCTAACTTATAGAACACGATGCTTATCCCAAACAGAACGAACGCTTTTTCCTTCAAGTAATTCCTTGAGAACGGTACTTTCTCGACGCGCTCTCTCATTGGCCAGAGTAATGACTTCGTCGATTTTCGATGCTGGAACAACTGCAACTCCATCATTATCGGCAACAATGAAATCACCCTGATTGACTTCTACTCCCCCACAATTCACGCGCGCATGGGCATTACTTACTTTCATGCGTCCTTTGTAATCAAATGGAAGGGTTCCAATTCCAAATGCACTAAAACCCACAGGCAATATCTCTTGAGTATCGCGAAGTGGGCCATCAGTCACTACACCGTTAGCCCCGCGTCCTTTAGCCGCCGTTGAAAATAGTTCTCCCCAAAAAGCTGACTGTGTGGAATGTCCCGTTGCAACGATTGCAACATCGCCAGGTTG
>CAIZHT010000025.1 GCA_903932885.1 uncultured Actinomycetes bacterium | reverse complement strand
TCTGGCCTTAGCGTTGCAATTATCTGTAAATCACTCTTTGGTAAAGCACACACAGTTATGGCCGAAGGCGGCGCAGCTGCATCAATGGGTAACGTCAACTCTGGCGATAACTGGATGGTGCACTTTCGCGACACAATGCGCGGTGGAAAATTCCTCAACCATTACAGAATGGCTGAATTACACGCTAAGGAATCCCCAGATCGTATTTGGGAACTTGAAGTATGGGGCGCTCTATTTGATCGCACCAAAGAGGGAAAGATTTCACAACGTAACTTTGGTGGACATGAATACCCACGCCTTGCACATGTTGGCGATCGCACCGGACTAGAACTTATTCGCACAATGCAACAGCGCATCGTTGCCTTACAACAACAAGATGCTCGCGATCACGGTAACGCCGAGAGCCATATGAAGGTATTTTCTGAACTTACAGTTACAGAAATTATTAAGGAAAATGGCAAGGTCGCTGGTGTTTATGGATATTGGCGCGAAAGCGGAAGCGAAGTTCTCTTTGATGCAAAATCTGTAATTATTGCAACTGGCGGCGTAGGTAAAACTTTCAAAATTACATCTAACTCTTGGGAAGGTACTGGCGATGGCCATGCACTCGCCCTCAAAGCTGGAGCAAATTTAGTTGATATGGAATTTTTGCAATTCCACCCAACAGGAATGGTCTGGCCACCATCAGTGCGCGGAATTCTTGTAACTGAATCAGTTCGCGGTGAAGGTGGAATCCTTACAAATAATGTGGGCGAACGATTTATGTTCAAATACATTCCAGAAGTTTTCAAGAATATTTATGCAGATAATGAAGCAGAAGCAGATCGTTGGTATCTAGATCAAGATAACAACCGCCGCCCACCAGAGCTATTGCCTCGTGACGAAGTTGCTCGCGCAATTAACTCTGAAGTAAAAGCTGGCCGCGGAACAGAGCACGGTGGAGTTTTCCTCGATGTTTCAAAGCGTTTATCTGCAGAAGTGATTAAGAAGCGCCTCCCATCAATGTGGCACCAGTTCTATGAACTTGCTGGCGTTGACATTACAAAAGAGGCAATGGAAGTTGGCCCAACATGTCACTATGTAATGGGCGGCGTTGAAGTAGAGCCAGATACTGCAGCAGCAATTGGAGTTCCAGGATTATTTGCAGCAGGTGAAGTTGCAGGTGGAATGCATGGCTCTAATCGACTCGGTGGAAACTCGCTCTCAGATCTTTTGGTATTTGGGCGCCGCGCAGGTATGGGCGCATCTGAATATGCAAAGAAGAATGGTGAAAATCCAGTCAGTGATGCGGCAATCAAGGCTGCAGCTGCGCGTATCGAAGCACCATTTAGTCGCACTGGCGGGGAGAATGCCTATTCACTTCACGCCGAACTTCAAGAAATCACTCATAACTTAGTTGGAATTATTCGTACTGGTTCTGAATTGCAAGAAGCAATCGAAAAGATTGCAGCAATTCGTGCGCGAAGTGCAAATATTGCAGTAGCCGGGGATAGAAAATTCAATCCTGGTTTCCATTTAGCCTTTGACCTAGACAATATGTTGCTCGTTGCCGAAAGCACTGCAAAATCTGCAATTTTGCGCGAAGAATCAAGAGGCGGACATACACGTGATGATTTCCCAGGCATGAATAATAAATGGCGCCAGGTAAACCACATCTCAAGTTTTGATGGAAACAAAGTTAGCGTGAGAGCACAAAACCTTCCATCAATACCAAAAGAACTCTTTGACCTCTTTGATATCCACGAACTAGAGAAATACATGACACCAGAAGAAATTGCGAAAGGCGGATCCAACTAATGGCACGCAAACTAAAACTTCGTATCTGGCGAGGCGATTCAACGAATGGTGGCCTACAAGATGTTGTTGTAGATGCCAACGAAGGTGAAGTTGTCCTTGATGTAATTCACCGTGTACAAGCAACACAAATGGGAGACCTTGCTGTTCGCTGGAACTGTAAAGCAGGAAAATGTGGATCTTGTTCGATGGAGATTAACGGTAAGCCACGCCTTGCTTGTATGACACAGGTTTCGGCATACGGTGACGAAGAGACAATTACTGTTACACCGCTTCGTGCATTTCCTGTAATCAAAGATTTAGTAACTGATGTTTCATTCAATTACAAAAAAGCAATGGAAATCCCTGCCTATTCACACCCCGCAAATTTGAAGCCGGGTGAAGCGCGT
>CAIZHT010000024.1 GCA_903932885.1 uncultured Actinomycetes bacterium | reverse complement strand
TCGAATAACTGAATCAGATATGTTGGCAAAACCAGATCCAACTTCCTTTTCAATCTTGCCATGGCGCACCGAAGCACCAGGGGCGGCGCGAATGTTCTGCGATATCACCATGCCTGATGGCACACCATCACCATCTGATCCGCGCAATGTATTGCGTCGCACTCTCAACAAAGCCGCGGAGATGGGTTACACCTGTTACACACACCCAGAGATTGAATTTTTCTTATTCAACGAAAAACCTGAAATTGGAAAAGCACCCGTTCCTGTAGATCAGGGTGGATATTTCGATCACACACCAGCAGTTGTGGGTCACGATTTCCGCCGTCAAGCAATCACGATGCTTGAAGCCATGGGTATTAGCGTTGAATTTAGTCATCATGAAGGTGCACCTGGACAACAAGAAATTGATTTGCGTTATGCAGATGCACTGAGCACCGCCGATAACATCATGACCTTTAGACATGTCATCAAAGAAGTTGCGCTTGAGCAAGGCTTCTACGCATCCTTTATGCCCAAGCCATTTACGCAACACCCTGGAAGTGGAATGCATACTCACGTCTCATTATTCAAAGGTGAAGAGAATGCATTTTATGATCCAAGTGCCGAGTTCAATCTTTCAGCGACGGGGCGCTCATTTATCGCAGGCATCTTGAAACATGCGCCGGAAATTACTGCTATTACTAATCAGTGGGTGAATTCGTATAAGCGTTTACATGGCGGGGGAGAAGCACCTGCATTTGTGAACTGGGGTCCAAGTGATCGAGGCGCACTTGTTCGCGTTCCTATGTATAAACCAAAGAAAGAAAACTCAACACGTATTGAATTTCGCTCACCTGATTCTGCATGCAATCCATACCTTGCCTACGCCGTGATGTTGGCTGCTGGTCTTGCAGGAGTAGAGGGTCAATATGAACTGACAAACAATTCCGAACCAGATTCATTGCCAGCTAATCTTGATGAGGCCATTGCCGCGATGGAGAAGAGCACCCTCGTTCGCGAGACACTGGGTGAGCATGTATTCGAATTTGTGTTGCGAAATAAGCGTGCTGAATGGCAGGACTATCGCCGCCAAGTAAGCGCTTACGAATTGGATCGCTACTTACCTGTTTTGTAATCAATCCTGCAGTAACCTTTTTTCATGACTAAAGAGACTAACGCCGGAAGTATTCGCAACTACAACCTTATTGCTGGGTTTTTTCACCTAGTTCAAATGGTTGTGGTCCTAGTACTCGCAAACGATTTCACACTTCCTATTGTTGCCCGTTACATGGCAGGGCCTCCAGGAAGTACTTTTGCAGAGCCAATCACATTACTTGATACTCCAATTGGTCTCGTCGTTGCAATCTTCCTTGGGCTCTCCGCCTTCTTTCATTTTCTAGTAGCTAGTCCAGCATTTTTCCCTCGATACAGTGCAGGCCTTGCATCGAATCGCAATTATTTCCGCTGGGTTGAATATTCAATTAGTTCATCAGTGATGATTGTTTTGATTGCCCAAATTTGTGGAATTTCTGATGTTGCAGCAATTGTTTCCATTTTTGGTGTTAATGCTTCAATGATTCTCTTTGGATGGCTACAAGAAAAATATGAAGAGCCAGGCAATGGCGGTTGGTTGCCATTTATTTTTGGTTGCATCGCAGGCATAGTTCCTTGGCTTTCACTTCTCTTTTATGTCTTTGCAATCGGTGGCCCAGGAGATACAAAAGCACCAGCATTTGTCTATGGAGTAGTTATCTCCATCTTTGTCCTCTTCAATACTTTTGCAATCGTTCAATATCTTCAATACAAGAAAGTTGGAAAGTGGTCGCAGTATCTGCGCGGGGAGAAGACATATATAACGCTCTCACTTATCGCTAAATCTGCTCTCGCATGGCAGATATTTGCCTCCACCTTGATTCAATAGCGCCCTTCGCGCTACTCTTTGAACCTTATGAAGCTCCGCGGACTACTCCTTATCCGCCGTAGCGAGGCCTAACAACCGGTCTCCTCGCTGCGGAGTTTGGTGTTGCCGGTTAACACATCCGGCCAACCAAACATTTAGGAGCTAAAGAAAATGAATTTCCCGAAACAAAAGCCTTCTGTCATGAAGGCACATCGCTATTCCTCATATATTCCAGTTGATCTAGTTGATCGCACATGGCCAACAAAGCGCATGACCAAAGCACCTCAGTGGTGTTCCGTTGATCTTCGAGATGGAAACCAGGCTCTCATTGACCCAATGGATACACCTCGCAAACTAGAGATGTTCAAGCTATTAGTGGCTATGGGTTACAAAGAGATTGAAGTTGGCTTTCCAAGTGCAAGCCAGACCGATTTTGATTTTGTGCGCAAAATTATTGAAGAGAACTTGATTCCAGATGATGTCATTATTCAAGTTCTAACCCAGGCACGCGATCCACTTATTCGCCGTACGTATGAATCAATCAAGGGTGCCAAACAAGTAATCGTTCACCTTTATAACTCCACATCTACATTGCAGCGTCGTGTTGTATTTGGCCAAGATAAAGAGGGAATCAAAAAGATTGCAACCGATGGCGCGCAACTTTGTTTAGATCTAGTAGCAACTGTGCCAGAGACAAAAATTTCATTTGAATACTCACCAGAGTCATATACAGGCACAGAGCTCGAATACGCCGTTGAAGTCTGCAACGCTGTTAATGCAATCTGGAAGCCAACACCAGAGTGGAAGACGATTATGAATCTTCCGGCAACCGTTGAGATGGCAACTCCAAATGTCTATGCAGATTCAATCGAATGGATGTCTCGCAATCTAAATAATCGTGAGAGCGTCATCATTTCATTGCATCCACATAACGATCGCGGTACAGGAGTTGCTGCTGCAGAACTTGGTTATTTGGCAGGGGCTGATCGCATCGAAGGAACTCTCTTTGGCAATGGTGAGCGCACAGGAAATGTTTGCCTAGTAACACTGGGTATGAATTTGATGAGCCATGGAATTGATCCAATGATTGATTTCTCAAATATCGATGAGATTCGCAGAACTGTTGAATATGCAAATCAATTACGCGTACC
>CAIZHT010000023.1 GCA_903932885.1 uncultured Actinomycetes bacterium | reverse complement strand
TGGCACGAAATTCTCTAGGTGAATCAAGTGCTGTAATTCGAGAGCGAGTGATTGCTGCGCGAGCAATTGCCGCCGCACGTTTTGAAGGGCTACCTTGGCAACTCAATTCTCAAATCCCAACTCGTGCCCTAAGAACGACTTTTCAATTAGATCGCGATGCAATGAATTTTCTCCATGATGAATTAGATAAAGAGCGCATTACCGCTCGCGGTCTGCATAAAATTTCACGAGTCGCATGGACATTGGCAGATCTTTCCGGTCATATCCGGCCAAATCGAAGTGATGTCGAACAGGCATACCAATTGCGCGAAGGTAGTCAAAAGTGAACGAACGGGAAGCCAGGGCAATACTTTTTGCCAGCATCGAAGGTGGAACCACTTTTTGGGCACAAGAAGTATTTAGCGATGGCGCACTCAAAGTGTATGAAAGAGTTGTTTCTGGAGGTTATGACCTAGTCAAATATGAAAAAACAATTGGAAAAATTCGTAGCGCACGCGCTTGCGATATTTTGAGAACAATTGAAGAGTCGCATAGTCAGTTTCTTACTCCAGAAGAAAATGGTTGGCCCCAACAACTAGATGATTTAGCCGCTCCTCCAATCGCTCTCACGGTAAAAGGCAATTCTGATATTTTGACTCATTCCTCCCTTGCCATTGTTGGAACCCGAAATCCAACTCCATATGGAATGCGAATAGCCAGTGATTTCGCTGCAGGATTTGTAGATCGCGAATGGGCAGTGGTGAGTGGCGGTGCATATGGAATTGATACCCATGCACATAAAGGGGCAGTTATTGCAGAAGGTATAACTATCGCTGTTGTTGCAACTGGTTTAGATATCAACTATCCCGCTGGCAACGTACGACTCTTTGAACAAATATTGGAAAACGGAGCAATCATTAGTGAAGTAATGCCAGGAGTTCATGCCATTCCTGCGCGCTTTCTGACTCGTAATCGACTCATTGCAGCACTTTCCAAGGCGACACTTGTTGTTGAGGCTGCATTTAGGAGTGGATCGCTTCGGACAGCCCGTGATGCAGCAGAGTTAATGAGACCTGTAATGGCAATTCCGGGACCAATAAATTCGCCAACGAGTGAAGGTTGTCATCGCCTCATTGGGGAACGTGCAGCAGAGATTGTCACATCGGTTCCTGATGCAATGGAGTTTGTCTCCAATTTTCAATGAGAGAATAAGTCCATGAGTGAATTCCGTTCGGGCTTTGTAGCCATTGTTGGCCGCCCAAACGTTGGAAAATCCACACTTATCAACGCTCTCGTTGGAAGCAAGATCGCAATAACTTCGCATCATCCCAACACAACTCGTAATGCGATCCGGGGAATAGTTCACCGTCCAGAGTTTCAAGCAGTACTTGTAGATACACCCGGAATTCATAAGCCAAAGACTCTCCTAGGCCATCGTCTCAACGCAGTTGTTGGCGAGAGTATGGATTCAGTTGATTTAGTGCTCATGTGCATTCCTGCCGATGAAACATCAGGAGCAGGTGACGTTTTCCTTGCAGCAGAAATTGCTAAGCATCCCAAGGCTAAGAAATTCGCAGTTATTACAAAGACAGATCTGATTTCAAAAGAGAAACTAGCACTTCGCCTTGCGGGCATTATGGATTTAGCTAAAGGTTTCACATGGGATGAAATCATCCCTGTATCTGCTGCAATTCATGAACAAATTGATTTACTGAGTGAACTCATTGGAAAAAATCTTCCACAAGGACCTGAGTATTACCCAGCTGGAATGACAAGTGATCAAGGTAGTGAACAACTCATTTGTGAACTTATCCGCGAAGCTGCACTGCGCGATGCTCGTGAAGAATTACCACATTCAATTATGGTTACCATTGATGAGATTTCAGAACGTGAAGAAAAAGGTTCACGCCCGTTCTTTGATATTCATGCAACGATCCATGTGGAGCGTGATTCACAGAGAGCAATTCTTTTGGGACATCAAGGTGAGCGCCTCAAAGATATTGGCATTCGAGCACGCGCTGATATTGAACGTGAGCTAGCGGCACGAATATTCCTTGGACTTCACATCAAGGTATCCAAAGAATGGCAGAGAGATCCAAAACTTCTAGAAAAACTTGGCTTTGGAGAGAAGAACTAAACCTTTTCTTTACGGCTTGCAAGATAAGAACCAACTAATACAAGTGGAAGTCCAACAATGATTCCAAGGGTAAGTGGTTCAGACAAAATAATTACTCCCAAAATAACGGCTACTGCTGTATTCATATAGGTAACAAGGGATGCACGAGCAGGCCCGATCTCGTCCATAACTATAAAGAAGAGCGCAAAGGCCATTGCAGTAGAAAATACTCCTAGAGAAATAAGGGAATAAGTTGATGCGGCCGATGGAGTTTGCGTTGGCCATTGAATTATTGCTAGAGGCAAATAGAAAATTCCAGTAATGAGCATTGCAACGCCATTGATTGCGATGCCCGAAACTCCTGGAAGTGCGCGAGTCACACGAATAGTGGCAAATGCATAGAGGATTGAAGCGAGAATCACTGCACCAATTGCTAATGGATCACTTGTTCCCGTAATGCTTTCAATTCCAACTAGGGCAATAACCCCTATGAATCCGATACCGATGCCGAAAAGGCGACGAGGTTTCCATACGCTTCTATCGCCGTGTAGAGATGTAAGAATTGTTGACCAAATTGGAACGGTTGCAACGAGAAGTCCTGCAAGACCCGAACTAATTCTTGTTTCTGCAGTGGTGATGAGAATCCAAGGTCCAACCATTTCGGCGAATGCGTATGGGATGACATAGCGAATTCCCTTGAGAGCCGAACGCAGAGAGCCCATTTTCATTGCAATGGGAATAAGAATTGCTGCGCCAATGAGTGTGCGACCACAGACAACGAGAGCCGGTGAGTAGTCGCGTACTGCAACTTTGATAAAGAGGTACGGGATTCCCCACAAGAAACCTGTGAGTGCGAAAAGAATCCAGTTACGACGCGTCATTGTTATGCGAATGTACCTGAAAAGATATGGATTACCAATTCTCCGTACGAGCTTTGAGGCTTCGATACTTATCCATCACATGTGGTGTTGGTTTAGCGCTATGACGCGAAATTTCACCGAGATCCCATGTAGGTGCAGTTGCTCCACCAAGTAGCGCCCATGCAGCTTGTTTTGCTGCACCATTAGCAACATATTCACCAGGTGGTGGAAGTAATACTTCGCGACCGAAGAGTGCACTTGCAATAGGTGCAATTGCAGGATTCTTTGCAGCGCCGCCAATCAGAAGAATTCGATTTACATTGACGCCAAGTGCAACGAGTGCATCAACTGCATCTGCAAGTCCTGCAAGCATTCCTTCAATCATTGCTCGAGCGATATCGATTTGATTTGAATTTGAAATATTCATTCCATCAAATACACCTGTTGCATGTGGGCGATTAGGTGTG
>CAIZHT010000022.1 GCA_903932885.1 uncultured Actinomycetes bacterium | reverse complement strand
TGTCTCAACGACGGGGTAGTTGAAGGGCTGCAACTTCTAGAGCGTGGTGCCTTTAGCGTTCAGTATCATCCTGAAGCGGCAGCCGGTCCACACGATGCTTCATATCTTTTTGATCGCTTCATTGATTTGATGAGTAAATATCGCAATGTGCATCGCAGCGGGGTTGGTGCCTGATGCCACTAGATAATTCAATCAAAAGCGTTTTGGTAATCGGCAGTGGACCAATTGTTATCGGACAAGCCTGCGAATTTGATTATTCTGGAACGCAAGCCTGCCGTGTTCTTCGTGCGGAAGGAATTCGAGTAATTCTCGTCAATTCTAATCCTGCAACAATTATGACTGATCCTGAATTCGCAGATGCAACGTACATCGAACCGATTACACCTGAATTTATTGAAAAAATCATTGCTAGAGAAAAACCAGATGCGGTCCTTGCAACGCTAGGAGGGCAAACCGCTCTCAACGCTGCCATTGGTTTATTCAAACGAGGAACGCTTGCTAAATATGGCGTGAAACTTATCGGTGCCGATGTGGATGCAATCGAACGTGGAGAAAATCGCGAACTCTTCCGCGGCATTGTTGAGAAAGTTGGAGGAGAGTCGGCGCGTTCTGCCATTTGTCATACTATGGAAGAGATTTTGGAAGCAGTGAAAGTTCTGAATTACCCAGTTGTTGTCCGCCCTTCTTTTACTATGGGTGGCCTCGGTTCAGGAATCGCATTTACTGAGGAAGAGTTGCATCAAATTGCTGGAGCTGGTCTTCGCCATAGCCCAACCTCGGAAGTCCTTCTAGAGGAGTCCATCATTGGTTGGAAAGAGTATGAACTCGAAGTCATGCGTGATCGTCTAGATAACGTAGTCATCGTTTGTAGTATCGAAAATTTGGATCCTATGGGGGTACACACTGGTGATTCAATTACTGTGGCACCTTCAATGACGCTTACAGATGTTGAATATCAAAAGCTTCGCGACCTTTCTATGGATATTATCCGCGAAGTTGGCGTTGATACAGGTGGGTGCAATATCCAATTCGCGGTAAATCCTGATACTGGTCGAATAATTGTGATCGAGATGAATCCTCGAGTTTCTCGATCGAGTGCTTTAGCATCTAAAGCAACTGGATTCCCGATAGCAAAGATTGCCACAAAGTTAGCAATTGGTTACACCCTTGATGAAATTCAAAATGACATCACAAAGGTAACTCCTGCCTCTTTTGAACCAACGTTGGATTATGTAGTAGTAAAAATGCCGCGCTTCGCATTTGAAAAATTCCCTGATGCAGATCCTCGCCTTACGACAACGATGAAGAGCGTGGGCGAGGCAATGGCTATTGGGCGATCATTTCCTGAGGCATTGATGAAGGCGTTGCGTTCTCTCGAAAGGAAAGAGGCCATTTTCACATGGCCAAGTAATGTCTCTATTGCCGAACGCCAAGCATTGGTCAGCGCCTCGAAGATTCCAACCGAGTATCGATTGCAACAAGTTCAAAAAGCACTCTGGTTTGGCGCATCAATAGATGAAATGTTTGAAGCAACAAAGATCGATCGCTGGTATTTGCGACAAATCGAAATGATAAATGAAAGAGCGAAACAGATAGCTCAACCTGGAGAACTAACTCCTGAATTGATCAAGATCGCTAAGGAATTTTCCTTCTCAGATGCTCAAATTGCATCGCTTCGGGGTGTATCTGAGGAAGATGTACGCAAGGCGCGCCACCATTTAGGA
>CAIZHT010000021.1 GCA_903932885.1 uncultured Actinomycetes bacterium | reverse complement strand
GTGGAGATCAAGGGATATGAGTGCAGAATCTGGATTTACGCGCCATGGGAATAACGCATTTGTTGCGCAGTTTTCTGAGTCAGAGAGAGAAGTACTTATAAATTTAGCTGGACAAATAATTGAGTTACTGAGTGAACGTAGTGATCATGCTGATGAAGACCCTCTCGCTGCCATGGTTGGAATTACAACTCACGATTCTCCACCAGAAGATGATGTCCTACTTCGACTTTTACCAAATGCGTATGCCGATGGAGTAGATGCTGCTGAGTTTCGCCGTTATACAGAATCAGTTCTGAGAAATAAAAAGAAAGCACATGCAATGTCCATGAGAGTTTTGCTCAAGAGTGCTCAAGATGGTGGCATTGAGCTTGATCACGACAATGCAAATGCATGGCTCGGTGCAATAAATGACATTCGATTAGCGCTAGGCGTTCGACTTAATGTGCAAGAGCGCACTCATGATGAACTCGAACTCCTTGCACCTGATGATCCACTACGTGGTGTTTATGCTGTTTACAGTTGGCTGGGTTGGTTACAGGAGAGTTTGTTACAAGCGCTGATGGATGATTCACCAAATGAAGTCAATTGATTCGGTAGTCTTATCACCCTTATGACACTCAAAATTTCACAGGTGCACATCGACGCGATACTTGAACAATCTCGTGCAGAGTACCCGGATGAGGCATGTGGAGTAATTCTTGGCCCACTTGGAAAAGATCATGCGCTTCGCTTGAAACCGATGATCAATGCTGCGCATTCACCAACCTTTTATGAATTTGATCCAAAAGATTTACTCTCTCTTTATCGAGAGATTGATGATAATGATGAAGAGATAGTCGTCATCTATCACTCTCATACCGAGACAGAGGCATACCCATCTCGGACAGATATCGCATATGCAGGAGAGCCCGGAGCTCATTATGTGCTTGTTTCCACACGCAAAGAGATTGCACCTGCAACGGAGTTCCGTTCATATCGCATTATCGATGGCGTAGTGACGGAAGAAGAAGTTTCAATTTCCGAATAACTCTCTTTACGGTAATAATTAGCCTATGACTACAGCAATCGAAGTTCGTATCCCAACAATTTTGCGCCCTTACACAAAGGAGCAAAAAGTTGTTGCTGCAAGCGGAGAAACACTGAGCGCCGTTATTGCTGATTTAGATGTGCAATATCCAGGCATAAGCGAAAGACTCTTAGAAAATGGCGCTTTGCGTCGATTCATCAACTTGTATGTCAACGATGAAGATGTACGTTTTCTTGGCGGACTCCAAGCACCAGTAAAAAATGGTGACTCAATAACAATTCTTCCAGCTGTTGCTGGCGGCTAAGTAAGGTCCGTAATTGGCACGCTTTGATTCTCTAGAAAGTTCTGTGGGCAATACACCTCTCATTGGGTTGCCCCGATTATCTCCAGCGCCCAATGTTCGCTTATGGGCCAAGATGGAAGATCGAAATCCAACTGGTTCCATAAAAGATCGCACTGCAATTGCAATGATTGATGCAGCAGAGCGAGATGGACTACTCAAACCGGGTGCAACAATTTTGGAACCAACTAGCGGCAATACTGGGATTTCTCTTGCGATGGTCTCTAAAGTCCGTGGATACAAATTGATTTGTGTGATGCCAGAAAATACAAGCCCAGAGCGTCGACAACTCCTAGAGATGTGGGGCGCAACGATAATTTCATCAGCTGCAGCAGGTGGCTCAAATGAGGCAGTGCGCGTAGCAAAAGATCTTGCAGCAAAGAATCCTGAATGGGTATTCCTCTATCAATATGGAAATCCGGCAAACACTTTGGCGCATTACGAAGGTACAGGACCCGAGATTTTTGCGGACCTTCCAACAGTTACTCACTTTGTTGCAGGACTTGGAACAACGGGAACGCTCATGGGTGCTGGACGTTATTTGCGTGAAAAGAATCCGAATATCTCAATCATTGCTGCAGAGCCACGTTATGGCGAAGTGGTTTATGGATTACGAAATATCGATGAAGGATTTGTTCCTGAACTCTATGACGCTTCAATTCTGACACGTAGATTCTCCGTTGGAGCAGAAGATTCTGTACGTAGAGTTCGCGAACTATTAGAGGTAGAAGGAATCTTTGCTGGAATATCAACTGGTGCGATTTTGCATGCAGCACTTGCAATGGGTAAAGAGGCGATAGAGCAAGGAAAAGATGCTGATATTGCCTTTATAGTCTGTGATGCAGGATGGAAGTACTTATCAACTGGGATTTATGGCAGTGCGCAGGCAGATAAATCAATCGATGAGGCTACGCAAGGGCTAGACGATCAACTCTGGGCATAAAGTCACACGGTAGGCTTAGCAATGTGAGCAACGCACCTATTGGAATTTTCGATTCCGGCGTCGGGGGATTGACTGTTGCTCGAGCCATATTGGATCAACTTCCTAATGAATCAACACTTTATATTGGTGATACAGCACGCGGACCATATGGCCCAAGACCACTTGCAGAAGTTAGAACTTTTGGACTCGAGACTTTAGATTTCTTAGTTGATCAAGGCGTAAAGGCAATTGTAATTGCATGTAACACCGCAAGTGCAGCGATGCTTCGCGATGCACGCGAGCGATACTCAATTCCTGTTATCGAAGTTATTCAACCTGCAGTTCGTCGCGCCGTAGCAGCAACTCGCACTGGTCGAATCGGAGTAATTGGAACGAGTACAACAATTGATTCACGCGCTTACGCGGATGCATTTGCTGCTGCTCCACAATTGCACATCACTTCAGTTGCCTGCCCGCTCTTTGTTGAGTTTGTTGAGCGCGGCGAAACTTCTGGAGAAGAGATTACTAAAATCGCTCGCCAGTATTTAGAACCAGTGATGAAGGCCAATATTGACACCCTTGTTCTAGGTTGCACGCATTATCCGCTGCTCACAGGCGTCATCT
>CAIZHT010000020.1 GCA_903932885.1 uncultured Actinomycetes bacterium | reverse complement strand
AGTAAATATCCAGGCACAGTTGTTGCTATTACTCACGATAGATACTTCTTGGATAATGTGGCTGAATGGATTTTGGAACTCGACCGCGGCCGCGCCTATCCATATGAAGGTAATTACTCAACGTACCTAGAGACAAAAGCTGCACGTCTCAAAGTTGAAGGTCAAAAAGATGCAAAGCGTGCAAAGCGCTTGGCAGAAGAACTCGATTGGGTTCGCCAGAATGCAAAGGGGCGCCAAGCAAAATCAAAGGCGCGTCTTGCACGTTATGAAGAGATGGCATCTGAGGCAGACAAGATGCGCAAACTTGATTTTGAAGAGATTCAGATTCCACCTGGGCCGCGTCTTGGAAATATTGTTATGGAAGTTGAACATTTGAATAAGGGATTTGGTGATCGTCTATTAGTAGATGATCTCTCATTTACTCTTCCACGAAATGGAATCGTTGGAGTTATCGGGCCAAACGGTGCCGGTAAGACAACACTTTTCAAAATGCTTATGGGTATGGAAAAACCAGACTCTGGTTCTGTGAAAATGGGCGAAACTGTAAAGATTTCATATGTAGATCAATCACGTGGTGGAATCGATCCAAAGAAAACTTTATGGGAAGTTGTCTCTGACGGTTTAGATTTTATGAAGGTCGGACAAGTTGAAATGCCTTCGCGGGCATACGTTGCAGCATTTGGTTTCAAAGGTCCTGATCAGCAAAAGCCTGCCGGAGTCCTCTCTGGTGGAGAGCGCAACCGTCTCAACCTTGCACTCACACTCAAGCAAGGTGGAAATATGTTGTTGCTCGATGAGCCAACAAATGACTTAGATGTTGAAACTCTTGGCTCACTTGAAAACGCACTCCTTGAATTTCCAGGCTGCGCTGTTGTGATCTCTCACGATCGCTGGTTCCTCGACAGAGTTGCCACACACATTTTGGCCTACGAAGGTGATTCAAAGTGGTTCTGGTTTGAAGGAAACTTTGAATCATATGAAGCAAACAAGATTGATCGACTCGGCGCAGATGCTGCCCGTCCACATCGTGTTACTTACAGAAAGTTGACGCGCTAATGAGACACAAATGTAAAGCCCACGTTCGTTGGAATGATTTAGATGCATTTGGTCATGTCAATAATGCAAATTATTTGACCTACGTTCAAGAGTCTCGTGCAGATTTCACATGGTGGTCACGCAAGCGAGCAGGGGAGAAGCCACTTCTGGCCGATATGGTTGTTGCTCGCGCAGAAGTTGATTTCCTTGAGCCAATCTATGAAGGTGGCTTTGATCTCGATGTTGAAATTTGGGTAACAAAGATTGGTAACGCATCCTTTGATCTTGCCTATCAAATGAGTAGCAATGGAAATATTCATGCGAATGCAAAGACAGTTCAAGTCGCAGTTTCTATGGAGACAAAGAAGTCCCGACCACTAAACGATATTGAACGCGAATATCTCGGACGTTACTTAGAGGCATAAAAATGCAGCAAAAAGAGAGACGCTTCCATCCTGCGTGGATGGCAGCGATAGTTACATTTTTTACTCTCATCGCAACTGCAGGCTTTAGATCTGCGCCATCTGTCTTGGTGATCCCACTAGAAGATGCCTTTGGGTGGGGACGCGATCAAATATCACTTGCTATCTCTGTCAATGTTTTACTTTATGGCCTTACGGCGCCCTTTGCAGCAGCGCTTATGGAGCGCTTTGGAATTCGCAGAACAGTAATGGCAGCGCTGACAACAGTGAGTATTGGTGCCTTTCTCACAATCTTTATTCATGCACCATGGCAATTAGTTGCAACGTGGGGCGTCATAGTCGGTGTTGGCACGGGATCGATGGCACTTGTATTTGCAGCTTCAATTGCAAACCGCTGGTTTGTTGAAAAGCGCGGAATTGTTATTGGCGCACTTACTGCAGCGGGTGCAACAGGACAACTTATTTTCTTGCCAGGGCTTACAAAGCTTTCACTCGACTATGGCTGGAAGAGTATTTCAATAACAATTTCAATTGCAGCCATTGCGATGGTTCCATTTATCGCACTCTTTCTTCGTGAGAGCCCAGCATCTGTTGGAATGCTTCCATATGGTGCAAAGCCTGATTGGCAGCCACCAAAGAAAAGCGAGATGCCTGCAGGTAAGTTAGCAATTGTTACATTGAAGGAAGCCAGCGCTCATAAAGATTTTTGGTATCTCGTTGGCTCATTCTTTGTTTGTGGGTTATCAACGAGCGGTTTGATTGGTACTCACTTTATTCCTGCAGCTCATGATCACGGAATGCCACAGACTGTTGCGGCAGGATTGCTCGCACTTGTTGGCGTTTTCGATGTT
>CAIZHT010000019.1 GCA_903932885.1 uncultured Actinomycetes bacterium | reverse complement strand
TAGCCCACGTCGCTGCTGAATTTCCACAACTCTGCGAAGCGGAAACAGAGGCCTTCTCCAGACTTCTAGGAACGCATGTTCAAAGACTTGCAACTATCGCTCATGGCGATGGAGTCTGTACAACTTTTATCCCTGCACTAAAAACTTCCACAAAAACAAATGCAACAAGAAAGGTCCGTGCATGACTATCGCACATCCAGAGCTCGAAGGTCTTGGAAACTACGAATATGGTTGGTCAGATAAGAATGAAAAATCTGATAACTCCAAGCGAGGACTCAGCGAAGAAGTTGTACGCGACATCTCAGCAAAGAAGTCAGAGCCACAATGGATGCTCGACCTACGCCTGAAAGGTCTGGGTCTTTTCTACAAGAAGCCAATGCCAACATGGGGTTCAGATCTCTCTGGAATTTTCTTCGACACAATCAAGTATTTTGTTCGCTCAACAGAGAAGCAAGCAACAACGTGGGATGACCTTCCTGCAGATATCAAGAATACGTATGACCGTTTAGGTATTCCTGAAGCAGAGAAGCAACGCCTTGTCTCTGGAGTTGCTGCGCAATACGAATCTGAGGTTGTGTATCACTCAATCCGTGAAGATTTAGAGAAGCAGGGCGTCATATTCCTTGATACAGATAGCGCACTCAAGCAACATCCTGAGCTATTCAAAGAATATTTCGGAACTGTAATTCCTGTTGGAGATAACAAGTTTGCAGCACTGAATACTTCTGTGTGGTCTGGTGGATCATTTATCTATGTACCTAAAGGCGTACATGTAGATATTCCATTGCAGGCTTACTTCCGAATCAACACAGAGAATATGGGTCAATTCGAACGTACCCTCATCATTGCTGACGAAGATTCATACATCCATTATGTAGAAGGCTGTACTGCGCCAATTTATAAGTCGGACTCATTGCACTCAGCAGTTGTCGAAATTATTGTGAAAAAGGGCGCACGCGTTCGTTACACAACGATTCAAAATTGGTCTAACAATGTTTATAACTTAGTGACCAAGCGCGCTACATGTGCCGAAGGTGCAACTATGGAATGGGTCGATGGAAATATCGGTTCCAAGGTCACTATGAAATACCCAGCAATTTTCCTCATGGGTCCACATGCAAAGGGTGAAACACTCTCACTCGCATTTGCAGGCGAAGGCCAGCATCAAGATTCTGGAGCAAAGATGGTTCACGCTGCTCCTTACACATCATCATCTGTAATTTCTAAATCAGTTGCACGCGGTGGTGGACGCACTTCATATCGTGGCCTCGTTCAGGTTCAAGAAGGAGCACACCATTCAGCAAGTACTGTGAAATGTGACGCGCTTCTTGTCGACACAATTTCTCGTTCAGATACTTACCCATATGTTGATATTCGTGAAGACGATGTTTCAATGGGTCACGAAGCTACTGTTTCAAAGATTAGTGATGATCAATTGTTCTATTTGATGTCACGTGGTCTTACAGAAGATGAAGCAATGGCGATGATTGTTCGTGGATTTATCGAACCAATCGCTCGTGAGCTACCAATGGAATATGCCTTAGAGCTCAATCGCCTCATTGAACTTCAAATGGAAGGCGCTGTTGGTTAATGTCTTTACTCACAACTAATTACCTAACACCAACTGGACGTGAAGAGGCGTGGAGATTTACTCCTCTCAAGCGTTTAGGTGGACTCCATGACGGCACTGCAAAAGTGGGAGAGCGTGAATCGCTTTCCTACAAGGGCAACGCCTCGGGAGTAAAGTTTGAAAGAATTTCTCGCGAATTAACAACATCGCCTGCTGAGACAGACGATGTTGTTATGCAACGCGTTCGAGAAGGTGCACACAATGTGGCCACTCTCTCTATTGCTGCAAATACTGAGGTGGCAGAGACAATCACTTTGTCGCGTTCGGCACACGGTCTAGATTCTGCAGAGTTTTCTCGCGTACGCATCGAACTTGGAGCCCATGCTCGCGCAACAGTGATTATGGAAAACACAGGAGATGCATTTCTCGCTGAAGATGTTGAGTTCGCATTAGCACCTGGCTCAAATCTTACTTTTGTCTCATTGCAAGAATGGAATATGGGTTCAACCCACCTTGCCAAGCACCATGCAATCGTTGATCGCGATGCAACCTTCAAATCCATCACAGTGACGGTTGGCGGCTCTTTAGTGCGCTTGCTTCCCAGTGTGGAATTCATCGGCCAAGGTGCATCGTGTGAACTTCTTGGAGTTTATTTTGCAACAGAGGGTCAGTTCTTCGAACATAGAATGTTTGTAGATCACAAGGTTCCAAATGCAAAGTCACGCGTGAATTACAAAGGAGCACTTGCAGGTCAAGGCGCTCACACAGTGTGGATTGGTGATGTATTTATTCGTGCAGCAGCTGAGGGTACGGATACATATGAACTCAATCGCAATTTGCTTCTCAGCGATGGTGCTCGCGCGGACTCTGTACCAAATCTCGAAATCGAAACGGGTGAGATTGTTGGTGCTGGTCACGCTAGTACTACCGGTCGATTCGATGATGAACAGCTTTTCTATTTGATGTCTCGAGGAATTGAACTTGCCGATGCGCGTCGACTCGTTGTGCGTGGATTCTTCAATGAAATCGTGACAGAAATTGGTGATTCAGTTATTCAAGATCGCCTGATGGATCGTATCGATGGCGAACTCGCTAAGGCAGGTTCATAAATGGCTGATCTTCAACTTTCCAATCTTGTTCCAGGCAAGCCAGTTCTGCTTGAAAAGAATGGCGTATCAGTATGTGTCACTCGCATAGGCGATGAAGTCTTTGCAATCAATGATGTTTGTTCACACTCCGATGCATCCCTTTCCGAAGGCGATGTCATG
>CAIZHT010000018.1 GCA_903932885.1 uncultured Actinomycetes bacterium | reverse complement strand
GTTCGATTCCCAGGTGGCGGCTTCTCTATATTTCTAATATTTGCATTGGTCTGGTCAGCTCTGAGCACACCAGAAGTGGGTGCCGTAACTGGATTCAGCGCTGGTTTCCTCATAGACCTTTCACCAAGTTCCTCGGGTCCAGTTGGACAGTGGACTCTTATTTTGATTCTTATCTGTTTTGGAATTGCATTCCTAGGATTCGGTGATGATAAATCTCGCGGAAATCCAATCACAATAGTTTTTCTTGTAGTCGCAGGTGTTTTCCTTGCAGAAGTTTTATTCTTGATTACAGGTGCGCTATTGGGCGCGAACCTCGGCTCCTTCACTCAGATTCTTATAATTCTTTTTGGTATGACTATCTGGACACTTCTCATTACCCCTTTCACCCTTCCCATATTTTCTCGCCTGCATGCATTTACATTTGATACTGGTTCCAGAATATGAATCAACGCTCTCGCCTTAGTTTGCTAGTAGTTCAGATTCTCATAATTTCACTTATGGTCGCACTCTTTGGCAGGTTGTTTTATTTGCAAATTGCCGCAGGGCCGAAATATCGAGATGCAGCACTGAGTATTCAAAGTCGAGATGTGATAAATCCAGCAACACGTGGCCTCATTGTTGATTCTTCTGGTGTTCCATTAGCTCTCAACAAAGTCGGACTCGCAATAACCATTGATCGAATAGTCATTGATAAGCAGCCAGATAAAGGTGTTTCCGTGATGAAATCATTGGCACTCTTGCTGGGCCTGAATTACAGCGACATTTTTCAAGAAACTCGTCTTTGTGGAGAATTACCAAAGGGAAAGAAAGCAGGATGTTGGACTGGATCGCGTTACCAACCAATTCCAATTACTAAGCAGGCAGATCCAGATGTTGCTCTACAGATAGTTGAAAACTCTGATAAGTATCCAGGAGTTGATGCAACACCGATTGCTATTAGAAATTATCCCGGTATTGAAAGTGTCAATGGAGCCCATGTATTGGGTTATGTCGGACCCATGACAGAAGAAAACCTCTCTAATACAGAAGGTATCAAGTACTTTAGAAGTGAATCAATCGGAAAATCTGGTCTTGAAATTCAATACGACTCTTATTTACGGGGAACACCTGGCATCAGAACAGTAATTGTCGATCGTAAAGAATCCATTACTAGAGTCAGTCAAAATACAAAATCAACACCAGGGGATCACTTAGTAACCAATTTAGATATTCGTCTTCAGGCATCGGCTGAGAGTGCGTTAGCCGATGCGGTGCGACGTGCCCGCGGATCTGGCTTCAAAGCAGATTCTGGTGCTGCAGTTGTCATGGATGTACGAAATGGAAGAGTTCTTGCAATTGCTTCTTATCCAACGTATGACCCAAATTTATGGGAAAAGGGATTGACGGTAAAACAAGCAAATGATTTATTTAGTGAGAAGACTGGCGTTCCAGCACTATCTCGCGCACTTCAAGGTTTGTTTGCGCCAGCCTCAACTTTTAAAGCAGTATCAACCGTTGCCGCAGCTAACGCTGGTTATGACCTCAATGCTTCCTATGACTGTCCATCAGAAGTAGAAGTTGGAACACGTGCATTCCAAAACTTTGAAAGCAAAGCACAGGGCAGAATGTCTTTGAAAAAAGCAATTGCGGTCTCATGCGACACAATCTGGTATCGAATCGCATTCGATGAATGGTTACGCGATGGTGGATTGAGGCCAAAAGCAGATTTGAATGACTATTTCTATAACGCTGCGCGGGGATTCCAGATAAATGTAAAGACGGGTATTGATCTACCATCAGAATCTGCAGGGCGATTAGCAGATCGCCAATGGCGCAAGAATTGGTATGAAAACAATAAGGATTTCTATTGCAACTATAAAGAGCGTGCCAGTAAGAGTCAGCAGACAGCATTCCTATTGGAATTAGCTCGGGAAAACTGTATTGATGGTGACAAGATTCGCGCGGGAGATGCAGTGAATTTCTCTATTGGTCAGGGAGATACCGTTATTACTCCACTGAAATTGGCCCAGATGTATTCAGCGATTGCTAATGGCGGAACGATTTGGCAGGCACAAGTTGGTAAAGCAATTGTTAAAACTGATGGAACAGTCGTAAAGACAATGACTCCAGAAAAACTCGGCACACTTCCGGCTACATCTCAGACACTGAAATTTCTACAGGGATCACTTCGTGAAGTAGTAACTGCGGGAACAGCGACGGGCTCGTTTTCTGGTTTTCCAGTTTCGATAAGTGGCAAAACAGGAACAGCACAAGTATTTGGAAGAAATCTCAATGGAAGCATGAAAGACGATACATCGTGGTTTGCATCTTTTGCACCTAGCGAGAAACCTCGATACGCAGTAGTGATGATGGTTAGCCAAGGTGGATATGGATCATCAACGAGTGGTGTTGGAGTTCGCAAAATTTATGAAACACTCTTTGGTGTCAAAGGTTCTAAAGTAATTCCTGGTCTTGCCTTGTTCCCGGAAGGCAAACCACCTACTAAACTTCCAAAGATTTCACCTGCTACTAAAGTAAAGAAGGCGCCATGAGTTCAATTGCGCAGCGCCAAAAATTTAGGCGAGCATCACGACCATCACTTGTTGCAGGCTTTGATCCAATTCTCACCGGTGCGATTGTCCTATTACTCGCAATCGGAACGGCGCTTGTCTATGCAGCTACTCGCGATTGGTATGCGGCAAATAATTTAGATCCAGAATATTACTTGAAGCGCCACGTCATCAATATTGCAATTGGCTCGCTTCTTGCATGGGGTACCACTGTTATCGACTATCGATTATTGCGTGCATACACACCAATAGCTTGGGTTCTCGGTGTCATTGGACTTGCAGCAGTGCTCATTCCGCAAATTGGTAGTGAAATCAATGGCGCACAGGCATGGATTGCGCTACCTGGTGGTTTTCAAATTCAGCCTGCAGAACTTGCAAAGATTTCTATAATTTTGGGAATCTCCATGATTCTCTCTGAACGTGGTCATGATTCTGATGAGCCAACTACTCAAGATATGTTGCAAGCACTCGCTGTTGCAGCCGTTCCAATCCTTCTTATCTTGGCCCAACCCGATATGGGAACTGTATTTATTATCTCTGCATCCGTTGTAACAATCATTGCTGTATCTGGCTCACCAACGCGTTGGGTTGTTGGCTTATTGATCATTGCCGTCATTGGTGGCTTTGCCGCCGCTAAGACAGGTGTGCTCAATGAATATCAAGTAAATCGTCTTCAATCTTTCGTAGATCCCAACGCCGATTCGCAAGGAACTGGATATCAACTGCGTCAAGCGCGCATCACTGTCGGTTCTGGTGGCTTGATTGGAACTGGTCTATTCAATGGTCCACAAACAAATGGACGATTTGTTCCCGAACAACAAACTGACTTCATATTCACAGTTGCTGGTGAGGAGTTAGGTTTCTTAGGTAGTGGTCTCATTATCTTGCTCTACATAATTATATTAATGCGTGCATTTTCTATCGCTCGAAGAACTAATGACCCCTTTGGGCGATTAGTTGGTACTGGTGTTATTGCATGGTTCGCATTTCAAATATTTGAAAACATAGGGATGACATTAGGTTTGATGCCGATGACAGGTGTTCCATTGCCATTTCTTTCCTATGGTGGATCGAGCATGTTCGCCAATTTGATTGGCTTTGGCCTGCTTCAAAATATTCACGCAAAACAGCGCTAAACGCTTTCTGGCACGCTCATATTGGAGCGAAGTTGGGCGAATCCCGCACTATCTGCCATACTTACACCAGAGTTCAGCGCGGCTCGCGATCCATTCGCGAACAACGCCTAGCGCGAATTCACCACAGAAGATTTGCTTGAGAATTCAAGCCAGAGCGCGTTTATATGAACGCATAGAGGATTTGGTGCCATGGCTATTGAGCCAAAAACACCGCGCAAGCGTGCGGTTAAAAAAAGTTCCCGTAAGAAATCAGAAACCCCTGACGTAGTTGTTGAAGAAGTGGCTGTTGCCGCACCTTCAAAGCGAAAGTCAGCAGCGATTCCTGTTCCAGTATTTCAAGCAGCCGATACAACGGTAAAACCTGCCCGCAAGAGTGCTGCTAAAAAAGTTGAAGCACCTGTTGCTGAGGCAGAAGCACCTTCTGACTCAGATAGCGATGCTGAATCACGTAGTTCGCGCAATCGACGTCGCCGACGTGGTGGCCGTGGTCGCAGAAAGCCTGGTCAAGACGCTTCAACCGATACAAATGAAGATTCAACACAAGAAGAAGGCGATGAAGAAAGTGCTGATGGCACAACTCATCGCCGTCGCCGTCGCCGTCGAGCAAGTGGCGAAGGAGTAACACCAGGGGAGACCATCGAAGAAGATGGCGTAGTAACTATCGTTAAAGTTCGCGAAGCTCGCGAACGCACAGAACGTCCAGAGCGATCAGCTCGCCCAGATGCGCGTCGCGGTCGTCGCGATCGCGGATCGAGAGATAACCAACGTGAATCACGCAGTGAATATAGAGAGCCTTATCGCAAGCGCGGAACAATCATCACAGATGGTGAATTCTTAGCCCGACGTGAAAATGTTGACCGCGAAATGGTTGTTCGCCAAATTGCAGACCGTACCCAGATTGCAGTTATTGAAGATAATGTCATGGTCGAGCACTATGTCAATCGAAATACCAATCTTTCCTATGTCGGAAACGTCTATTTGGGGCGCGTACAAAACGTGCTTCCTTCAATGGAGGCAGCATTCGTTGATATCGGTAAGGGGCGCAACGCCGTTCTCTATGCCGGTGAAGTGAATTGGGATGCAGCAGGAATTTCTGAATCAGAGCCACGCAAGATTGAAACAGTTTTGAAAACTGGTCAATCAGTTCTTGTTCAAGTTACTAAAGATCCAATCGGACAAAAGGGCGCTCGCCTTACAAGTCAGATTTCATTGCCTGGTCGCTATGTTGTTTATGTTCCTGGCGGTGGAATGAGTGGAATCAGTAAGCGCCTTCCCGAAGGAGAGCGCACTCGCCTCAAAGCAATATTGAAAAACCTTATTCCAGAAAGTGCTGGCGTAATTGTTCGAACTGCAGCGGAAGGCGTGAGCGAAGAAGATCTCACTAATGATGTTGCACGTTTGAAAGCGCAGTGGGATGACATCTTCCAAAAGTCTGAGAATCCAAATTTTCATGCACCAACAGCGCTCTATTCAGAGCCAGATCTTGCAGTGCGTGTTATTCGCGATATCTTCAACGAAGATTTCCGAAAGTTAACAGTTCAGGGAAATGATGCATGGGATGAGATTACAAACTATCTCGGCTTCATTGCACCAGAGCTCACTTCAAAAATTGAAAAGTACACAGGTACTGGAGATCTCTTTACTGAGTATCGGGTTGAAGAACAATTAGCGAAAGCATTTGATCGCAAGGTCTACTTGCCTTCAGGTGGTTCCCTTGTTATCGACCGCACTGAAGCGATGATTGTTATCGATGTAAATACAGGAAAGTTCATCGGTAAAGGTGGAAACCTTGAAGAGACAGTTACCAAGAACAACTTAGAAGCGGCAGAAGAAATTGCGCGCCAGCTACGTCTGCGCGACTTAGGTGGAATCGTTGTTATCGACTTCATCGATATGATTTTGGAATCCAACCGTGAAATGGTTTTGCGCAGACTTGTTGAAGCACTCGGTCGCGATCGCACCAAGCATCAAGTTGCAGAAGTGACATCACTGGGACTTGTTCAGATGACACGTAAGCGCGTTGGACAGGGACTCATCGAAGCATTCTCAACAACATGTGATTCATGTGCTGGACGCGGAATTCATATTCATATGGAGCCTGTAAAGATAAAGGCACCAGCACCACAACTCGATGTTCCTTCATCACAACATGAAGATGCAGAAGAGAGCGATGCCACAGAACATGAATTTCATGAAAGCGTGAATGTTGCCGAGGTAAAAGCAGAGCCTGAAAAGGGCGGACGACGTCGTCGCCGTGCCTCAAGTTCTGGCGTGATTACCCCCGGAGCCTAGATTTGACCCATGGGTGCGGGACTCCGTACCCTTAGCCTCTGCCCGCGGGATCTAGAAATAGAAGCCCTCGCGCCTGAGCATGAGAAATGAACTGGAGCACTACGTGTACGCAATCGTGAAAGCTGGCGGACGCCAGGAGAAAGTCGCCGTTGGCGATACTGTCGTTGTTGATCGCATCGACGGCGCTGCAGGTTCGACTGTTTCATTCGCTGCCGTATTGGTAGTAGATGGTGCAAACGTAACATCAGATCCAAAGATTCTCTCTGGCGTAAAAGTCACTGCAGAAGTTATTGATGAAATCAAGGGACCTAAGGTCGACATTCTTCGTTATATGAATAAGACGGGTTTTCGTCGTCGTCAAGGTTTTCGTTCACAACACACACGTGTAAAAATTACAGCCATCAACGGCTTGAAGTAAGGGGAGTAGACCATGGCAAGTAAGAAGGGTGTCTCCTCGACACGTAACGGTCGCGATTCAAATGCGCAATACCTCGGTATCAAGCGCTTTGGTGGTCAAGTTGTAAACAGTGGCGAGATCTTGGTTCGCCAACGCGGAACACATTTTCACCCAGGTAAGAATGTTGGTCGCGGTAAAGATGACACATTATTTGCACTCGCTGCAGGTTCAGTTGAATTCGGCCGCGCTCGCGGACGTAACGTTGTAAATGTGGTTCCAGTAGCGTAATAAACGGTTCTCAAGAAGAGCGGGCCGCATACATGTGCGGCTCGCTTTTTTATTTCAGGCACTAGAAGGGAGTTATCGTGGCAACATTTGTTGATCGCGTGACTCTCTATGCCACTGCAGGAAAAGGTGGAGATGGTTGCGTCTCTGTAAAGCGCGAAAAATTCAAACCACTTGGCGGCCCAGATGGCGGTAATGGTGGACGCGGTGGCGACATCATTTTGGTCGTTGATCCAAATGTGACAACGCTTCTTGATTTTCACCATTCACCACATCGCAAAGCAACATCCGGTCATCAAGGTTATGGCGATCGCAAAGATGGTTACAGCGGCGAAGATTTGATTCTTGGCGTTCCAAATGGAACTGTTATTTATGATCAAGCAGGAGTAC
>CAIZHT010000017.1 GCA_903932885.1 uncultured Actinomycetes bacterium | reverse complement strand
TGAAGCGAGTAAGTGAGCAGAGACTTGTGCCTCTTCATGATGGGCCATCTTCACGTCGTAGACAGTTGCCATTGCAGCAACCTTGCGCCATTCCGTTGGACCACCTGAC
Organism: uncultured Actinomycetes bacterium; assembly: GCA_903932885.1. Next base: position 5,430 of record CAIZHT010000017.1, on the reverse strand, counting down.
CATGATGAGTCAAAGTTACAAAAATCAATTGAGCCTGCTTCCATAAGGTCGCGGCAACCGGCAGCAGAGAATTCACTCTGGCCCGCACATACTGCAACGCTTCCGCCGTAGCGAACATCGCGCATTCCTTTTTTATCATTTTGCCAAATGCATGGCTCTTCAAACCAGAGCAAATTATCATCTGCAACTAATTTTGAAAATTCAATTGCTTGGGCTGGTGTGTAACCCTGGTTTGCATCTACTGCAATTCTAAAATTATCGCCGCCAACTTTGCGTGCCTCTTTGAAACGCTTTGCATCATCTTCCGGTGACATTCCACCAATTTTGAATTTCATTCCAGCAAATTCTTCTTTGAGCAAGTATTCAACTTCTTCTTTTATTGTGAGATTACTTCCGTAATAACCACCGATAGTTATTACAGGAACGCGTGAACGATAACCGCCCCATAATTTCCATAGTGGAACACCAAGTGCTTTACCCATGAGGTCCCATAGAGTCACATCAATTGATGCACAAGCAACAAGACCAAGACGACGATCGCGAAGAATGTCCCATGTTGCAGGACGCGCAATCTCCCATAATCTTTCAATTGCAGAGCCATCTTGGCCAATGAGTAGTGGTGCTAATTCTTCTTGAATAATGCTTTCAATCTCTAAGAGAGATGCATCCTCATCGCCTGCATATGCCTCGCCAACTAATCCGCTAGCTGTATGAATACGAGTAATAACTGTCGAGCGATGCGTCATCTTGTAGTGACTGCCCCGATAGGTGCGAGCAAGGGGAACGCGAATAGCTTCAGTTTCAATGCGTGTGATTGTTAGATCCTGCATGCTCAATATCCGCCTATTCATCGTTTCTGGAAACGTTTCTATTTTATGCCCTATATCGGGGGTGGTGTCAAGGGCGATATTGCACAATCATTAGCCAACGAATGAACAAGGAGAGAAAGTGCCACGCAGTAAAGGAAAGAAATCTAGTGCACCTGTAACGATTCATGATGTTGCAGAGCGCGCTGGCGTTGCAATCTCCAGTATTTCTCGAGTTCTCTCTGGCCATCCCGATGTATCGGAGCGGATGCGGATCAAAGTTCAACGGGCTGCAGATGAATTGGGATACGAACCAGATTTCTTTGCACAATCACTTCGCAGCGGCGCAACTAAAACTATTGGATTTATTATGCGCGATATTTCCAATCCATTTTTCGGCGTGATTGCTCAATGTTGCGAACAGGAATTGCGTAAAGCTGGGTATTCCATGCTTTTGATGAACTCTGATGGAGATGTAGCAACCGAGAGTACAAATATTGCTCAACTGCGTAGACGCAAAATTGATGGCTTGATTGCTTCATTAGTATCTGAAGATATTCCTGAACTCAATAGCACTTTAGAAAAACTAAACGCCCCGGTTGTTCTGCTGGATCGCGAAGTTGTTGGTCTAAATTCAAGTGCCATTCTTGCCAATCACCACCAAGGTGTAGAAGATGCAACTGTGGATCTCATCTCTCGTGGACATAAGCGAATTGCATTTATCTCAGGCAGTACTCGTGTATATACAACGCGAGATCGCCTCAAAGGATTCAAAAGTGCTTTCAAGAAAGCGGGAGTCGCCTATCCAACTGATTTAGTATCACTTGGAAAATTTGATGCCGAGTTTGGAGAATCTGAAACAAAGAGGCTCTTTACACTCAAAGATCGTCCAACTGCTCTTCTTAGCGGAGGTATTGGAAGTACTGCCGGAGCAATGCGTGGACTAAAAAAGCTTGGGTTAGTTCCTGGAAAAGATTTAGCCTTTGTTGCAATCGATGAATGGCCCATGTTCGATGTTTATGGTCAACAATTTTCATCTGTCTATCGTGATGCAGCGATGATGGGACGCGAGGCTGCCGCTGCCCTTCTTGAAATGATTTCCGGTGGAAGTCCGCGCACGATTATGGTTGAAACTCATTACATTGTGCGTGAAAGTAGCACTGGCGGGCTGAAAGCTAAGAAGAAGTAATGGAGCTCTTTGATCGCCTCTCTGATCTGCAGACTATTTCACAAAGTGAAGAATTGAATGCACGATTAGAAATATTGCTTACTGATTTTCTTGTCTGCGCAAGAGCAGGAAGCAGTTCTGCAGATATCGAAAGTATCGGCGCGCGTCTTGCAATCAGTTCGAACTATCACGATGCCGACGATATTGATTGGTCCGTAATGACACACCCCGGCTCAATTATGTGGGCCGCACTTATTGATTCTCTTATACGTCTTCCAGAAAATAGTAGAAATTTTCTTGTATCTGCTTATGCTGGATATCGGACTAGTGCTACCTCTGCGCAGTACTTCGGCGCTTCACATAGAAAAAATTGGCATGTAACAACTACTGCGGGAACTTTAGCTGCAACATCTACAGCATGCGCTTATAGGGATCTCTCAGCGTCTATGCACATATCAGCGCTTGAAAATGCTGCCGCAAATATGGGCGGGATAGCTGTTGCAGATCGCAGAACTGGTGCAGCAATATTTAACAGAGCAGCAGCAACAACTTTAGGTTTACTGGCAGCAACAAGTGATCAACCAAGTGCGCACAATATCTGGGAGGGTGAGCGCGGGCTCAAGAATCTTTTCTCTATTGCTGGAGAAAATACGCAGACATACGATGGAATTAGTACTGCAAGTTTGCGCCTCTTCCCATATAGCGGATTTATTCAAAGCCAAAATCTTGCCATTACGCAATTGGCTCAAAGGCTTTCGGGCGATCTCATAAGTATTGGACTTGGAATTCATCCCGTCACCATGGAATTACTCAATGGCTCCGTCGGTGGAAGCTACTGGGATTACAAATACGGGGCAGCCAGTGCTTGGCAAGTAAAAGATGTAACGCAATGCGTTGATGCAAAAAATGATGTTCTAGATAAGATTTCGTCAAAGGCTATTGAGATCCCAATTAGCGGTGCTGAAGTAACAATTACTACTTCAAATGGAAGTGACTCTATGCGCATAGAAATAGCACCTGGTAGTGACTTTGGCTCAGGGCAAGAAAAGCACTGGCGAGAAGCTAAATGGCAACGCTTAGTCGGAAAAGACTACTTGGAGGCGGAATCTTTTGCGCAACTGCTTTTGAATAATCAAGCTGATAAAAATGCAATCAAATCTTTGCAAGAATTTTTATTAGCTTAGCGACTCTCAAGTTTTCCGCTATCTGCGCTCTTGTATGCAACTTCGAGTGCTTCAACAGTGCGTGCACCTAATTCACCAGGTGACTGGTTTATAAATGCTTCACCACGTGCCGCAGAGATAATTGCTTCAATCGGTCCATCGCAATTGTAGTAACCCTCATCTTCTTTGAGGGTAAGAAATTCATTCTTTCCTTCGCTATAAAGCCACACTGCTGCACGCTCTATATCGACTAGTACTTGTCCCTTATCTCCAATTGCGCGAATTTCTAGTGCGTGTGTTTTCCGATGCGCTTCAACGTGTGCAGACCCACCTGAAACAACACCGATTGCACCGTTATCAAATTTGTATGTAATCGCATCGTGTAGTTCAACAGGTGCGTTCATTGGTGCACTCATCATTGCAAACCCTGATTGCACACGTGCACCAGTTAGCCATAGAGCCATACCGAGGGCGTGTGTTAGTTGTGCTTGGGCATAACCGCCACCAGAAAGATTTTTATCTGTCCATGTTCTCTGTTCAGGAAGTGATTCTGGTGCAGCGGCAGGGTATGCACCGGTGTTAGATAAAAGTTCGCGAGTCTGTGATGACATATGCACTGTCATGTGTTCAAGATTTCCAATACCGCGCTCATCCATAAGTGCTTTAGCTTTTTGAATCATCGGTAAATAATTCCAACCGAATGAAACTACAAGATTTTTCTTCATGCGATCTGCAGTCGTCACTAAATCCCACGCCTCTGTCGCATGAATAGTTACTGGCTTCTCACACATTACGTGCGCACCCGCTTCTAGTGCTGCTTTTGCATGCTCATGGTGAAAAGCTGTTGGGCTTCCCACTACACAGACATCAATGCCAGCATTCAAAATATCTCGGTAATCTTCGGAGGCGACCTGAAAGCCGTACTGGTCTTTGATTTTTTGGAGTAGTTCTGGGCCTTTTCGAGAAATTCCTACAAATTCAACATCTTTATTCTTAGCTAAATTTGGTAAGTGGGATGCAACTGCCCAACTTCCAGCGCCGATGACGCCTACTCTTATTTTTCCCACTGCTCTACCCCAATCGCAATTATGGCTCTACTCTTCACACCGTAAAGAAAAGAGTTGCCTGTGTCAAGGCTTCTAGATCTGAAAGGAAATAAACGATGGAACGTATGTGCTTTACATTCGATATTTACGAAGGCAAAGAGGCTGAATACAAGAAGCGTCACGATGAGATTTGGCCAGAATTAGTAGCCGATATCAAAGCCGCAGGCTTTAAGAACTACACACTCTTTCGCCGCGGTCTAACCGTTGTTGGATATTTTGAAGTAGATGGAAAAGTTGAAGATGTATTTGCAAAAATGGGTAGCTCGCAAGCTAATGCAAAATGGTCAAAGTGGTTTGAAGATGTGATTGTCAATCTTGCAGATGGCAATGGAAATCTTATGTCTATGAAAGAAGTTTGGCACTTAGACTAAATAAATATATCCGTTCCATTTTTTCGTTTTAGTGAGAAGTGATGTTCACCCGGTGTGAGCATCACTTTTTCATTGTGTACATAAATTACAAACTCTTTGATGTTTGTAATTGAATAGGAAATTTCTTCATCACTAACATGCTTCCATTCAACATCAACCCATTTCGCAATTGGGATATGGATTCTTCCCGTCATGCGAGTTAGTCCGAAACTGTTTACTCGCAGTACAACGCTCGATCCCTCAGAATTTAGTTGAGGATGCAACCCAAGTCCGTAACGAGATAGTTGCCACGTAGGTGCACCGCTCCAATAGTGACAATGGCTCCAACGATCATCAAAGACTTCCCACCAAGTTGTCGCTCCCTTTTCTAGCATCCAACCCCAATTTGTTCGCCAGATATCAGCGGCAGATATTCCGTCACCCGAATCAATGAGTACCGGCATCGAATAGTTAGTGAAATACGGTGTTATTGCACCTTCTACGACATTGAGTGGATCTCGCAACCGTTTTGCACTTTGGTTATAGGGAAAACCGGCGCCAATAAAATCTTTAATAATCGGCGCAGCTATTTCGTTACTAGTGATGGCGTTACGCGCAGCGAGAGTATATGCGTGATATTTGGCGGGGAATGCTTGAAGATTCTCGCTTACAAAGGCGCACATTTCATCGTATTTACCTTGCCACGCTTTTCTTTCGTCAGATTTTCCAATTAGTTCTAACCATTGCATCCATGAAGAAAGCGCTTTGATGAAGTGGGAAAGCATCGCTAAATCCGCATGATTTTCTGGTGGCCTATATCCCCAATCAACAAATGAC
>CAIZHT010000016.1 GCA_903932885.1 uncultured Actinomycetes bacterium | reverse complement strand
GGCCTTGCATCGTGATTACAAGTCCAGTTGAATCACTAGACATAGTTGCATCTACTGCTTCTCTCCAAAACTTTCCATAAAGAGGCTCGCTCTCTTTGGCGTAACCAATAAAACTTTGATCAGAGATTGAACCGTATAGATTGCAATCGCAGGCACTCTTTATAGTTCCAGTTTTGCTCAGTGCATATGTGCGAGAAGCTATCGCTTGTGCTTGTAGTGCCGCTGCTGGCCAAGAGGATGGTACTTCTCCAATTCCATAGAGATATTCATCGTGAAGACGTAATGAGTTTGTGGCTTCTATAAAGTATTTGCCATCTTTGGTACGCACTGATTTCAATTGAATCTGACCATATCTATATTTCATAGTTCCTTTAGAATCCGTCACCGAAACAGTTGCGCTCTCCCCGCTCCATCGAATTGTAAATTCTCGGCTTCGTGTTATCGCCTGACTCTTCTTGCCTGTCACTGTAGTAAGGGAAATTTGAGAGCCTGAAATTGCAAATGTAAATGAACTCTTGGAAGGTACCTGTGCTACAGATTTATCATTTGAGATAAATGCACTCATTGTTGAATTAGGTGTTGGCATTGCTAGTTTTATGTTTTTGAGTAAGTGTCCGATATTTACTCGAATAGTTTGTGTATCAGGCAATGATTCAATTTCAACACCTGAGTAGTAATAGCGAAGGATTGATAGTGGACTTTCACCAGCTAGAGCCATCGCTCGTGCGCCTATTTGACTCATACCAACCCCATGGCCATAGCCAGAACCACGAAAAGAAAATGAAGAAGGAGTTTCAATTGCATGGGCTTGCGGAATAAATAATTGAAGAAAAAGAATTGCTACAAGGCTCTTAGAGATCCTCATCGACAACTGCGCTCTTTCCGACATGAAGAAATTCTTGATATGCATCAATAACTATATTTGGTTCACCGCGCTGGACTAATTTGCCCTTGTGTAACCATGCAATATCGTTACAAACCTCACGTAATGTTCCCATCGCGTGACTCACTAAAATAAGCGCACGCTCATCACTACGTAATTCCTTTATTCTGTTAAAGCTCTTCTCCTTGAATTTCGCATCTCCCGTGCTCAACGCTTCATCGACTATGAGAATATCTGGACGAACTGTTGCTGCAACAGAGAAGGCTAAGCGGGCATACATTCCAGAGGAATATGTGCGCATCGGAGAATCTATTGCTTCACCTAATTCAGAAAAGTCAGCAATTTCATCGAAATGTTCTTCAATCTGATCGCGACTCATTCCAGCTGCAAGCCCCCCGAGAAAAACATTATCGCGACCTGACATAGCAGGATTGAATCCAACACCTAGTGCCAGCAATGTACTGACGCTTCCATAGACTTCAACACGGCCTTGCGATGGTGGCAAGATTCCAGCAATCACACGCATCAGCGAAGATTTTCCTGCACCGTTAGTGCCAATTACTCCTAACACTTGCCCATACTCAATATCTAGATTTACATTATCGAGAGCGCGAATGGTTCTTGTCTGCTTGCCACCAAAACTTTTTAGTCGCGCTTTGAGAGTTGGTCTGCGATCTATTGCAGTTGTGTATGTAAGACCAAGATTGCGAACTGAGACCGCAACTTCATTGGTAAGCAAGGGCGCTTTAGAGTCGGACGGCAAATTCGCGCTCCCTTGATAGGAAGAAATAAGTTCCAACTAAGAAAACTCCCAATGCCCAAGCAAGGCCTTGAAGCATGCTCGATGTTGACGGAACTTGTGAATGAACCACTGCTTGAGACCATGAATCTAAAATAGGAAATAAGGGATTGAAAATTTCTAGAGTACGTAATTTTGGCGACAAACTTGATGCCTCATAAAGAATTGGTGAGAGATAGAGCAGTGTTCGCGTTAGGTACGGCAAGAAACTAGTTATATCTCGGAAGTAAACATTTACACATGAAATAGTGATTGCAACACCTAAGGAAAAAAGTAGCCCTATGAAAAATATGGGAATTGCCCAAAGCATTTCCCATCCAAATGGAAGACCAATGATCGTTCTCAAAACAAGAAAAACGAAGAGAGTTGGTAGGAATTTAAAGAGCGCAATGATTGTCGCTGATATCGGCAGCATGATGCGTGGAAAAGCGGTGTTGAGAATAAGACGTTGTCCCGCCGTTACCGATTTGACGCCACCTGTGAGGCTATTACTCACCAAATAAAATAGAAATAAAGTAGCTGTGAGGTGGCCGTATCGGGTCGAATCACTACTTCCACCGATGATGACGATAAGTAAGAAATAGACAACAGAGAGCAGTAATGGATTGAGGATTAACCATAATTGGCCAAAAACTGAATCAAAGTGTTGTTCTCGTAATTCAGATTTCGAGTACTGCGAAATAAAGGTTCGACGTGCCCATAGAGATTTCCAATAGCGACCCAGCGGCGGAAGTCCCGCGCGGAAAGGTTCGTACACTTGAAGTGGGGCACTCATAGATGAAAGGTTACCTCAGCGAGGCAAATAGATATGTCTTACTTGGCCTTAGGGGCTAGTGATTTAGGTGAAGTGATGAATCCAATGCCCCAAGACATATGCATTGTCAGCAGAATAAGGGGCATGCAGATGATTTCACCTATAGATCGAGCAATTCGAAATGATGCAAGCAAAATAAAGGTGAGATAAATTGCTAGTGGGATAATAAAGATTGTTGAAAGAAAAAAACTCATCAGAATTGATAGCAAACTTCCTAGCACAGCAACAGGTGGTGCAAGATAGCGATAGTTGATAGTTCCTTGATGAGTGCGCGAAACAACTCTACGCCAGCGTCCATAATTGAAATATTGCTTTGCAAGTGCAAGCACGGATGAGCGTGGTCTATACGTTACAACGAGCCGTGGATCGAAATAAATCTTTCCTCCAGCCTTGCGCAATCTGTGATTGAGTTCCCAATCTTGTGCACGCGTAAATCGCTCATCGAAACTCCCTGCTGCAATGAGTGCCTCTTTTCTAAACGCTCCTAGATAAACAGTATCTGCCTCACCAGCAGCTCCTCCTGTATGAAAACGTGATGCGCCAACACCGAGTGCGCTCTTCATTGCGCGCGCAACTCCACGTTCAAAAAGCGTACGTCCTTGTGCATCCATAACTCCACCAACATTTACTGCGCCAGTTTTTTCAAGAATTTCCGAGACTAAAGTCAAGTAATTCTTTGGTATGTGTGAATGACCATCGACTCGGACTATGATTGAATACTTTGTAGCGGCAATCGCGATATTGAGAGCACTTGCAGTACGACCACTTGGATTTTCAACAAGAACTATTCGTGAATCCTTTTCGGCAAGAGCATGTGCAATCTTTTCGGTTTCATCTTGAGATGGAGCTATAGCAAGAATTATTTCGATATCCCCTAAATAATCCTGAGTAAGAATCGACTGAACCGACTCTTCAAGATGATCCGCTTCATTGAGAACGGGCAGGATGATAGATATCTGGCGCTTCGGTGAGCCATATAACTCATTTGCTGATGTCGTCATAACCCCTCCACCGTATCGCCCAAGTACGCTCTCCTTGTGAAAGCGACGCGAACGATTCGGATAATTACCTCACTCTCTGTGGGCATCATTCTCCTTTCGACATTCTCATGGCTTGCACTTGGCCAAGTGAGCGGTTCTATCGATCGCATTGATGTTTTCGGTGGCTTAAAATCTCGCCCTGAAAAAACTTCCAAGGCTCTCAATTATCTCTTAGTAGGTTCAGATACACGAGAAGGTTTGACTAAAGAGCAACAGAAATTATTGCGCGTAGGTAGTACGAAGACTGCTGCTGGTGGACGCTCAGACACAATGCTCTTAGTGCACATTAGTAAAGCGCGCGATAAAGCCATGATTATTTCAATCCCCCGTGATTCACTCGTGACAGTCCCTGCGCACACAAGCATGGATGGAAAATCTCAAATTGCTGCAACACAAGCGAAAATAAATGCAGCATTCGCATGGGGTGGAGCACCTTTGCTGATTCAAACTTTTGAAGCAAAATCAACTCTTAAAATTGATCACTACATCGAAGTTAGCTTTGCAGGATTTGCTGGCATCGTAGATGCTATTGGTGGAATTCAAGTGTGTACTAAGCGAGATATTGATGATCCAAATAGCCACCTGGTGCTTCCTGCTGGCGTCCATACACTCAACGGAATTGAATCGCTGAAGTATGTGCGCACTCGAGATTTTGATGGGATGGGCGATCTAGGGCGTATGCAACGTCAACAACAATTTATGAGTGCTGTATTGCGTAAAGCAACAAGTACTGGAGTTCTTCTCAACCCAATAAAACTTGTCAATTTTTTCAATGCAACAATTGCAAGTCTCAAAACCGATTCAAATCTTAATCAAGACGATTTGCTAACTCTTGCAAAGCAGATGAAGAATCTTTCGCCAGGTAAAGTTCGCACGCTAACAATTCCATTAGGTAATACAAATGCTCGAGTCCCTGGGCTGGGTTCTGTAGTTACATGGGATTCAGTCCTGGCTCCAGAGCTATTTCAAAGACTTCGCGATGATTTACCAATTGTTGATGAGGTCACACCATCACCATCGGCTAGTTCAACAAAGACCCCTGAAGTAACTATCGTTGATAAATTCAAGACACGAACAGCTGATGAAGATCCATGCGGTGCACTCAAATAGATAGACTGACGATATGACTCTCAAGCTCTCAGTCGTTGGTACAGGTTACTTAGGTGCAACTCACGCAGCATGTATGTCCTCACTTGGTTTCACAGTTGTTGGTGTCGATACAGATGCACAAAAGATTGCCCAGCTCTCTCGTGGTGAGCTTCCATTCTATGAACCAGGTTTAGACACACTCCTTGCAAGTGAAATAAAGACGGGCAGACTCACTTTTACGACAGATTTTTCTGCTGTTGCCGATGCTGATGTGCATTTTATTTGTGTTGGAACTCCACAGAGTAAAGATGGTCTTGCTGCAGATCTAACATATGTAAAAGCATCCGTTGCAGCAATTGCCCCATATTTGAAAAGTGGATCACTAGTTGTCGGTAAATCAACTGTCCCGGTTGGAACAGCTCAAATGTTGCGTGAT
>CAIZHT010000015.1 GCA_903932885.1 uncultured Actinomycetes bacterium | reverse complement strand
CTAAACCGCCATCTGTTACGCCAAGAATTCTTTTGTAATCAGGGATACGAGCAATAAAGGAACCAAGTGCGATTCCATTTGAAATGTAACCAATAAGAATTGCATTTCTAGCACGTTTGATCTCAGGCGTTAGCACGCCCCAACTCTAAAGGTTATGAAGATTTTTTGCGTGAGGGGCGAGACTTTGCTTTCTCATTGAAATACACGAACCATCCATATAGAGCGCTAATAATGAGAAATGGAGCCTGACTTGCAAGGCCAGCAATAACATCGATACCAACACGTGCGGGGCGAAAGCCATCAAAGACAATAGTCAGTAATAAGAGCGAGAGGGCAAAGGCAATGGGAGGAGTGACGACGCTGGTATATGTCGTGCCTTTTCTACCAAAGCGAAGTCCGCCATAGAGTGATGCGCAGATAGCAATTCCAGTGACAATTCCTACGCCACTTCTAAAGAGAAGTTCAATGAATGTAAAGAGTGCAATAAATAAGAATTGCATAACAACGATGCCAGGTGCTTTGAGGCCCGGGCCTTGAATCAAGGGCTTAGTCGAAGTTGTTGTACTCATTACTTTTCATCCTCTTCAATCTCTTCAGCATCAATGTAATCAATCTCAAGATTGGCACCTTTTATAGCGCGGACCTCGTCATCAATATTAGCAATGGGGGCAAGAGTGTTATTTCCACTGGAAACCCCGAGACCTTTCATTTTTCGCGCCGGAATAAGCACATTCGATTCAGCAGTTGCAAGAACATCGTTATATGCACGCTCTGTACTCTTGATGCGATCTCCGAGAGTAGTTAGCTTCGTGTGGAGTATGCCAACGCGCTTGAGGAAATCAGTAGCCACACTTTGAATATCAAGGGCATTTTTTGCAAGGTCGTGGCGACCAAATGAATAAAAGACTGTGCGCAGCAGTGCCAACATTGTTGTTGGAGTTGCAATCGTTACATTCTTATCAAATGTTTTATTGAGAAATTGTGGATCTGCGCGAAGAGCTTCGGAAAGAATTGATTCAAAAGGCGCAAAGAGAACTACAAAGTCAGGGGAGTCGGATACGCCCTGATATTCCTTCTTATAGAGATCATCAACATGCTTGAGTAAATCTTTTGCATGAAGTGCCATAAGGGTTGCGCGCTTCTCTTCATCTTTCTCATCAATTGCTTCAAGGAAGCGTTGGAATGGAAATTTAGAATCGATAAAAATTCGCGAGCCACCAGGAATTGAAATAGTGATATCTGGGCGAAGTCCATCGCCACCGTGCGAGCGCGAAGACTCTTGACGCTCAAAGTGAACGCCCTCGAGCATTCCCGCCTTCTCCAAAATCATTTCAAGATGGGCTTCTCCATATTTTCCACGTGATTGTGAATTAGAGAGTGCGCCTTCTAGCTTTGTTGCAATGCTGACAAGTGATTCATTGCCCGTACGCATTGATTCAATCTGCGTTTTGATCGCTGAATCAGATGCTGCGCGCTTTACTTCGGCATCTTGTGTCTGTGTTGTCAGTGTTGCCATGCGTGCTTTGACATCATTGAGCGCTTCATCAAAGCGCACTGATTCATTTTCGCGTTTGCGAAGTTCTTCTAATTGTTTGGTAAGTGATGCGATCTCGCCTTGGGCCATTGCACTTGATGCGCCATTGCCCTGATTGCGAAGACGCGAAATAAGGATTCCAATGAGAATCCCGATAGATATACCTATTACTAGGGTTAGAAGGGTCACTCCCTGCGCTGACATAGCGCTATCGTGGCAGGAACCACTGACAATCACGCGTAGGCTCTACCCCTTGTGAGCCTCTCAATTGGAATTGTCGGATTACCGAATGTCGGAAAGTCGACCCTTTTTAATGCTCTCACGAAGAACAATGTCTTGGCCGCCAACTATCCCTTTGCAACGATTGAACCCAATGTTGGTGTGGTTGGGGTACCAGATGAGCGTTTAGCCAAACTTGCCACAATTTTTAGCTCCGAAAAGATTCTCCCAGCCGTTGTCTCCTTTGTAGATATTGCTGGAATTGTCAAAGGTGCATCTGAGGGCGCTGGTCTTGGAAATAAGTTCTTAGCAAATATTCGCGAGACCGATGCAATCTGTCAGGTTATCCGAGTCTTTACCGATGACGATGTTGTCCATGTCGATGGTCGCATTGATCCAAGTAGCGATATGGAAACTATCAATACGGAATTAGCGCTCGCTGATCTACAGACTTTAGAGAAGGCCCTTCCTCGCATTGAAAAAGAGGCGCGTATTAGCAAAGATCGCCAACCAGTATTAGATGCAATGAAAGCTGCTGAGGCGCATTTGCAAAGTGGAAATCCACTGTCGACCTCAAAGATTGATTTAGCAGATTTGAGCGAACTTCATTTACTCACTGCAAAACCATTTATTTATGTATTCAATGTCGATGCTGCCGAACTTGCCGATAAAGAATTGCGCGCAAAGTTGTCAGCACTGGTAGCACCTGCCGAGGCAATATTCCTCGATGCAAAAACAGAATCCGAACTCGTTGAACTTAGCGATGAAGATGCACTTGAATTGTTGCAATCAATTGGTTTGGAAGAACCAGGTCTTGCAACTTTGGCACATGTTGGATTCAAAACTTTAGGATTGCAGACATATTTGACTGCAGGTCCTAAAGAAGCACGTGCTTGGACGATTCACAAAGGTGACACCGCACCCATGGCCGCTGGTGTTATTCATACAGATTTCCAAAAAGGATTTATCAAAGCAGAAATAGTCTCCTTTGAAGATCTAGTTGCCGCGGGCTCAATGACTGAAGCGAAAGCTAAAGGTAAAGTGCGCATGGAAGGCAAGGAATATGTAATGGCCGACGGAGATGTAGTGGAGTTTCGATTCAATGTCTAAAACACAAGCACACCTAAAAGGATTACCAGTAAAGAAGCGCGATGATCTGCGTAACGTTGCAATCATCGCTCACGTTGACCACGGCAAGACAACACTTGTCGATGCGATGCTGTGGCAGTCAGGTGCTTTTGCTGCGTATAAGAAACAAGATGAAGGCCAAGATCGCATGATGGATTCAATGGATCTAGAACGCGAAAAGGGAATCACAATTTTGGCGAAGAACACCGCTGTAAAGCGCGGAAATAGCATCGTCAACATTATTGATACACCGGGCCACGCAGATTTCGGCGGCGAAGTAGAGCGCGGACTTGAAATGGTTGACGGAGTTATTTTGCTCGTTGACGCATCTGAAGGACCATTGCCACAAACACGTTTCGTATTGCGCAAAGCACTTGAGAAGAATCTTCCAGTTATTTTGCTCATCAATAAGGTGGATCGTCCCGATTCACGTATTGCAGAAGTTGTCGATGAAGCATACGAACTCTTCTTAGACCTTGATGCAAATGAAGAACAGATCGAATTTCCAGTTGTGTATGCATCAGCAAAAGCTGGTCGTGCATCACTGAAGCGCCCTGCCGATGGTGGAATGCCAGAGGAAGAAAACCTCGATGTTTTATTCGACACGATATTTTCTGCAATTCCAGCACCTGAATATCACGAAGGTGCGCCACTACAAGCACACGTTACAAACCTTGACTCTTCACCATTCCTTG
>CAIZHT010000014.1 GCA_903932885.1 uncultured Actinomycetes bacterium | reverse complement strand
TCATTTGTTGAAACAAGATCGTATTTACCAAGGATGCGCCAGCGAGATTCAACGCCATTGACCAGTAGTGGCTTGCTCTTTACCCATTCGCCCCACTTAGTGACTTTGCCCGGACGAAGAGATGGATCAATAGTTGGCATATCTGCGCCTTGAAAATGTTCTTCTTGAAGTGATGCCATGGTGCCAACGAGTGGGAATTGGCCGGGCATGATTACTTTGTACCAATACTTAATCCATAAGCAGCGCTTACATGTTGATAATCCAAAGGTGAGATCAGAGGGGGAAATATTTTCGCGCGCAGGCTTTATCGGTTTCTTCATGGGCTAAGTATCGCCTTAGCCACTGACAATTGCTGAAATTATTACGGATACGCCGAGTAAAACTATGACAGCGCCACCGGTAAAGCGAAGGCGCTCAAGGCGGCGCGCATCCGTTGCAAGCCATGTACGGGCAGTGCCGGCGAGTAAGCCCCAGGTTCCATCGGATAAAAATGCGATAACGGCAAATACTGCGCCGAGAAAAATAAGTTGAGTGGTGATGTTGCCGCGATCGCGATCGACAAATTGTGGCAATACGGTTGCATTGAAAACAAGTGCTTTGGGGTTGAGGAAGCCAACCCAGAAACCATCGCGCACGGAGCGATATATAGAGGGTGCGACATCTCCTTGATTAGTCATCTCACCAGCATGGACTTTGCGATGGCGAATTGCATCGATTCCTAAGTAGATGAGGTAAGCACCGCCGCCCCATTGAATTGCGGCATATGCAAGATCAGATTTTTGTAAGAGTGGACCGAGTCCAATTGAGATGATCAGTGAGATAACAAAAAAGCCTGTGACATTTCCTGCAACGGTGAGAACTGCAACTTTTCGCCCCCACGCAATGGCCCGAGCGATTACGAATAATACGCTCGGGCCAGGCGCCACAATAATGACAAACGCTGCGATGACATATTCGCCAAAGCGCGAAGGAATTACCATGTGGACATATTAGTGCTTAGTTAGTTGTGCCTCGTGCTTTAGCAATTGAGCTAAGAACGCGATATCCAACGATTGCAACGAGTGTTGCATTGATGATTCCGTTGAATGTGTAATCACCGCTTGTCCATGACATATCGGCGATACCGATAATCAATGCAGAGGCTGCGATAAGTAAGTTAGTTGAATCTGCGAAATTGACGCGACCTTCGATCCAGATGCGAGCACCGAGAACGCCGATCATTCCAAAGAGTGCAACGCCAACGCCACCGAGTGCTCCAACTGGAGTTGAACTCAGTACTGCGCCAAATTTTGGAGAGAGTGAGAGAAGGATTGCTCCAACGCCTGCGATCCAATAAGCAGCAGTTGAGTAAACGCGAGTAGCAGCCATAACGCCGATGTTTTCAGCATATGTCGTTGTTCCAGAGCCACCGCCAGCGCCTGCAAGTGTTGTTGCAACACCATCGGCGAAGAGGGCATTACCCATTTGATCATCGAGGTTTTTACCTGTCATTGCAGAGACAGCCTTTACGTGGCCAACGTTTTCTGCAATCAGTACAAGTACAACTGGTAAGAACAAGACGATTGCTTTGCCATCAAATGTTGGTGCTGTAAATGAAGGAGTAGCAAACCACTTTGCTGCAGTAATTCCTGCTGTATCGACATCTCCCATGGCGTATGCAACTACGTAGCCGATAACAAGGCCTGCAAAGATGCTGATGCGATTGAGGAAGCCGCGAGATGCAGCAGAGATAATTCCAATGGATGCAAGTGTGATTACACCGATGATTGGACCCTTTTCGAAGTTGCCTTTAGCTGCGCCTGCGAGGTTGAGACCAATGACCATAACAATTGTTCCGGTCACAACTGGTGGAAGCATCCAGTTGATCCAACCAATACCTGCCTGGCGAACGATGAGACCAACAATTGCCAAGATGACACCAGTGACAACTACGCCACCCAGGGCTGCTGACATTCCACCGCCTGCTTTAGCAGCAGCAATTGGTGCTAAGAATGCAAAAGAGGAACCGAGGTAGCTCGGAACTTTATTTTGAGTAATGATCAGAAAGAGGATGGTTCCAATTCCTGAAAAGAAGAGTGTTGTCGTTGGAGAAAAACCAGTAATGATTGGGACCAAGAAGGTTGCACCAAACATTGCGGCGATATGTTGCAAGCCCACACCGATGGTGCGAGGCCAGGTGAGGCGCTCATCTGTAGATACAACTTCACCTGAGGAGACGCTCTTTCCATTGCCATGTAATTTCCACGAGAGTAGAGACATATTTTCCTTCCAATCGAGGTCGACCTCTCAGAAGATTCCAAGAATCGATCTGCTAGTAGTGGGGAAGGTTGGAATAAGGGTAAGCCTGGCGACTTTGATACCTGTGCGTACGCCACGCTCCTCAGAGGGGCTAACTAGAGGGCTAAATAGGGGTTACCAAGGTCATCTTTTCCAAGGGTGTTTCCAACTTGCACGCTGGGAGAGTATCGACTTGAATAGCGCTTCGATATATCGAATGGATATATAACTCGGAATAAGGCAGGAGGCGGTGCGATGCGCTCACGTAGCGAGACCCTCGAATTCGCCCTCCTAGGCCTCCTGGCTCAAAGCCCGCTCCATGGCTACGAACTGCGCAAGCGAATGATCTCTATTTACGGACCATTTCGAGCCCTCTCATTTTCAGTGCTCTATCCGCAACTTCGTCGCATGCTCGATGCCGGCCTGATTGAAGAATCACTTGTTGCAAGTACAACTCGTCGCGCTCGCATTGTTTACGCGATTACAGAAAAAGGTAGCGCTCGCTTTGAAAGTCTGACAGACACTGTTACTCCTGATACTTGGGAAGATGAAGGATTTGAAATCCGTTTCGCATTTTTTAGCCCAACATCTACAAAAAATAGAGTGAGAATTCTTGAGGGACGTCATCGTCGTCTCAAGGAGAAAGCAGAACTCCTACGTGGTGAACTCGAGAAATCACCAGTGGGAATCGATCGATATCTAGAAGAGTGGCGACGTCACTCGTTGGAATCAGCTGAGCGAGAAATTGCCTGGCTTGAAGACATGATCAAAACCGAGAGGAAATAGAGTGAATATCACAACAGGTAAAGGTGACATCCGTGTCGCAATCGTTGGCGTTGGAAACTGCGCTAACTCATTAGTACAGGGCGTTACTTATTACAAGGATGCGGCCATTGATCAAGAGATCCCAGGTCTTATGCACGCAGTTGTTGGGGGATACCACATCTCCAGCATCAAGTTCGTTGCAGCCTTTGATGTCGATGCAAAGAAAGTTGGACTCGATCTAGCCGATGCAATTTGGGCGAGTGAGAACAACACAATTAAATTTAGCGATGTCGCTAAGACTGGTGTTCCCGTACTACGCGGTGTTACACATGATGGTCTTGGTAAGTACTATCGCGAAACAATCAAGGAATCAGATGCGCAAGCAGTCGATGTTGTTGCAGCCCTGAAGGAAGAGCAAGTAGATGTACTTATTTGTTACTTGCCTGTGGGTTCTGAAGTAGCGGCTAAGTTCTACGCACAATGTGCAATTGATGCAGGATGTGCATTCGTCAACGCACTTCCAGTATTTATCGCATCTGATCCAGTATGGGCAGATAAGTTCACAAAGGCTGGACTCCCAATTGTTGGAGATGACATTAAGAGCCAAGTTGGTGCGACAATCACTCACCGCATCATGGCTAAGTTATTCCAAGATCGCGGCGTTCACTTAGATCGCACATACCAGCTCAATGTTGGTGGAAATATGGACTTCAAGAACATGCTCGAGCGTGATCGTCTTGAATCCAAAAAGAT
>CAIZHT010000013.1 GCA_903932885.1 uncultured Actinomycetes bacterium | reverse complement strand
CCCACGTGTGCTGCGCACAGCACCAGCATCACCAATCAAGTAATGAGCCGATGCTTCCTTGATAACTACATCGACAATATCTCCAGGGCGTGCATCGCTCTCATTTCCAAAGTGCACCAGTCTAAAATCTTCGCTTCGCCCCGTGAGGCGAGATTGCGCACTATCTCGGCGACCTTCGTAATCTGCAACGAGTACCTTCATAGATTTTCCTATTGCCTCTTTATTTACAGATAGCGAAAGTCCTTGTTGATGCTCGTGCAAACGCGTGTATCGCTCGCCCACAACTTCAGGTGAGACTTGATCTGGCATTGTTGCTGCCGGTGTTCCGGGACGTTTTGAGTATTGATATGTGTACGCGGCAGCGAATCTGGCTTGTGTGCAAATATCTAATGTTGCTTGGAAATCTTCTTCGCTCTCACCTGGGAAACCAACAATGATGTCGGTTGTAATCGATGCATGTGGCATTGCTGCGCGCACACGTTCAAGAATTCCTAAGTATCGATCTGTTCTATATGAACGGCGCATAGTCTGCAATATTCGATCTGAACCTGACTGCAAAGGCATATGTAGGTGTGGCATTGCATTAGGAGTTTGTGCCATAGCCTCAATGACATCATCAGTGAAATCTCGCGGGTGCGGTGACATAAATCGAACTCTTTCAAGCCCATCAATCTTTCCGCACTCACGTATCAAGTTTGCAAATGCTCCCCTGTCACCGAAATCAACACCATAGGCATTGACGTTTTGACCAAGCAGGGTTATTTCTATGACGCCCTGCTCAACGAGGGCTCTAACCTCTTTGAGAATATCTACTGCGGGGCGATCTTTTTCAATTCCGCGCAGCGTTGGAACTATGCAAAATGTGCAGGTGTTATTGCAGCCAACTGAGACTGAAACCCATGAAGAAAATGCAGAGAGACGCCGCGCTGGAAGAGTTGACGGGAAATGTTCGAGTGATTCAAGAATTTCAATTTGTGATTCTTCTTCGACCCTAGCGCGCTCAAGAAGTACTGGAAGTGAGCCAACATTGTGTGTTCCAAAGACAACATCGACATAGGGTGCTTTTTTGAGAATAGTTGCTTGATCTTTCTGTGCAAGACAACCACCAACAGCGATTTGCATCTTCGGGTTGAGTTTCTTGATAGGAGCTAGGAAACTCAAGTTTCCATAAAGTTTGTTATCCGCGTTCTCTCGAACAGCGCAGGTATTGAAAACTACGATATCTGCTTGCACGCCATCGGCTACAGGAATAAATCCAGCCTCATCGAGAAGGCCAGCGATGCGTTCAGAATCGTGCACGTTCATCTGACAGCCATAAGTTTCGACTGTATAGGTACGTGTCATGAGAGCATCGTAACGTGAGAGTTAGTGAGTAATCACCCGAATGAAGTTGAGCTAAATGGGTTGAACGGGGGCTGTTGCAATATTGTCAAGGAAATAATTGACCAATGCATGACTGCGGGGATTTGCTTTAGCATCAGCTAATTTTGTTTGCGCGCGAAGATCAGCGATTACAACACCTTCTGCTTCAAGATCATCTGGGCCGCCTTCCATAGCAAGCCATTGATCCAATACTTCTGAATCAACATCTGGATGAAACTGCGTTCCTAGTGTTCGCCCGAATGTAAATGCCTGCGGACATAGTTCTGTGCGAGCAATCTCTTTGGCCCCGGGTGGAAGGGTGAATCGATCCCAGTGATATTGAAACCATGGACCTTTTGGAATAAAACTTTCATCATCGCTCTGGATTTCATGCCAGCCAAGTTCTGGGTATGGACCACGTGCAACAGTGCCACCAAGTGCGCGTGCCATCAATTGACCGCCAAAACATATTCCGAGAATAGGAATACCTGCATTATGCGCCTCTTGCAATTTATGCATTTCGGGTAATAACCAGTTACCAATGCGTTCATCTTCGAACGCGCCCCATGGTGCACCAAGTGCAACGATTGCATCGAATTCTAGGAAGTTTGGCCAATTCACAGTG
>CAIZHT010000012.1 GCA_903932885.1 uncultured Actinomycetes bacterium | reverse complement strand
AGTTTTTACATAGATTTTTACTAGATAACTTTTCCCACCAGTAAAGTCTCCAAAATTTGACGATGGTTTTGTACTGCCTGCAGCCCCTGAGAGGTTGGAAACAAAGGAAAAAGTTCCAACACTGACATTGCTTGGACCAACAGTTCCTGTCTCGCCTTTGGAACCAATTGAACCCGGGGCACCAGTTGATCCCACTGTTCCGGTCTCGCCTTTAGCGCCGATAGAACCAGCTGAACCAGTTAATCCTGTGTCACCTTTTGCACCGCTATTTCCTGGAGGGCCAGTCAATCCAGTGTCACCTTTTGCGCCGGTAGGACCTGTGCCTGTGCCAGAAGCTCCTGCTGGGCCTTGCGGACCTGTTGCACCCGAATTGCCCGCAGCGCCGATACTTCCTGTCGCACCCTTTTCACCTTGAATACCTTGCGGGCCAACAGAGGATGAAACAGAACTTATATTTTTTGCATCGCTTCCATTCTTTCCATCTAATCCATCGGTGCCTGCGATTCCGCGAAGTGAAGTTTTAGTGAGCCATTTACCTTTTGATTTTGGGCCATAAATATTTGCATTCTTTACATCAATGTAAAAATCACCATTGATTCCTATTGCAGATGACGGTGGAGTTGTTCCACTAAGAATTGTGTTGGGAATTGCCGCAACTGTTCTTCCTGCAGATTTTGGTTTCGAAACAGATGCTTTCGTTGCCGCGAAACTTTGTGCAGGAAGTGCGATGAGAAGTGCGGTAGTGATCAGGGCTAGGGAAGTTCGCTTCATGAGGCTCCTTAAAACCATTGACTGAAGGTTTACTGAGTCCAGTGTGAAACTGAGAAGCAGTGGCGTATATCGGGAGATGTCCATCACTTACCAACGCTTATAGGAAGGTTGACCCCATATCCGAGCGTCATATTGGGTGAAAAATTCACAAGGTTTTTTCAGGTTTTCTGGCTACTATTTTGAGCATTCAGGAGTTATCTACACGTAGTAACTGACACATGGTCAGTGACACTGATACTTCGTAAGAAGGAAGGCGACATAGATATGTCATCAAAGAAGACGATTGTTGCAATTGCAATCACAACCGCTGCTCTAACAGTTGGTTCAGTTGGATTTGCAAATGCATCACCAAAGTCAACAGCGCGAGTATCGACAACAAAGACAACCGCGCGTATTTCAGGAATTACTAACCCAATTACCGCTATGAAGGGTGGGCCTGTAAGCGCAGTGACAGCAGTTCTGGCTGCACTAGTAACTAAGGGAACAATTACTCAAGCACAGGCAGATGCAATTGTTGCCGCAGTTACTGCAGCACAAGTTGCTGAGCGTGGTGTTGAAGGATCACCTAAGGGTGGACCAAAGAAGGTTCCTAATGCAGACCGTGCAGCAATGGAGAAATTAGTTTCAGATGCCATTGGTGTCGATACTGCAACTATTAATTCACGACTTCGTGCTGGTGAATCGCTAGCAACTATTGCTGGTGCCAAGAAAGATGCACTCATTGCAGCACTCGTTGCTGAGGCTACAAAGAGAATTGATGCAGCTGTAACTGCAGGAACTCTCACCGCAGCACAAGCAACAACGTTGAAATCAACTCTTGTTGCTAAAACAACTGCGCAAATAAATGAAACGCGTGGAGCAGGATTCCCTGGTGCTCCAAAGGGTAAAAAGGGTGGACGTGACCATGGCGGTATGGATAACCATCCACCAATGGGAGCAGCACCAAAGATTCCCGCACCAACTGCATAAGGGATAAGAACAAACTTAATACCTCCTCCGAAAGGGAAAAAACCCGCCACATTAACAAGGCATGTGGCGGGTTTTCCTTTGCCCCGATGAGTACATGGCAGACTGTCCACGTGCGCATACATATCGGAAGTGACCATGCAGGTTTAGAACTCAAGAACGCTTTAGTAGAGCACTTGAAAAGCAAGGGTCACGATGTAACTGATCATGGACCACATGTATATGACGCACTCGATGATTACCCAGTCTTTTGCATTCCGGCAGCGCAAGCAGTTGCTAAAGATTCAACATCGCTTGGAATTGTTTTGGGTGGTTCAGGAAATGGCGAACAGATTGCCGCCAATAAAGTTGCTGGCGTTAGAGCGGCGCTTGCATGGAATATTGAGACTGCTCAATTAGCTCGCTCACATAATGATGCCAATGTCGTTGCTATTGGTGGACGCATGCATCCAATAGATGTGTGCAAAGAAATTATTGATGCCTTTATTGCCGAACCATTTAGTAATGATGAGCGACATATTCGCAGAATTGGATTGATTAGTAAGTTTGAGAAAGATAAAACTATCTAAAGTACATAAAGTCTGTTACTTGGTGTTTCTTATCTATTCCCTGTCCTTCAAAGCGAGTCAGTGGTCGCCATTCTGGCTTGGCAACAACTCCCCCAGTAAATAGATCACTTGCAGAAAATACTTCTGAGATTCGCTCAGCGTAGGGAACCCAATCAGTTGCAATATGGAAATACCCACCTGGCTTTAGTTTGGAATGAATGACTGCGATAAATTCTGGATTGACGATGCGGCGCTTGTGATGCTTTTTCTTTGGCCAAGGATCTGGGAAATAAAGATGGAATCCATCGATTGATTGATCTTCAATCATGTAGTGCAAAACCATATGTGCATCTTCTTCAATGACCTTTATATTCTTGAGTTGCCCTTCATCAATGCGGCCTAGGAGTTTTCCGATTCCAGGTGGGTGTAAATCAATAGCAACAAATGCGGTCTCGGGTAAGTGCTGGGCGATATGGGCTGTTGCCTCCCCCATTCCAAATCCAATTTCAACAACTAACTTCTTATGCTTTGGAAAAAGGGAAGAGAGATCAACTTTTTCTTGCGTGTAGGCAATTCCGTAGGTGAGCCACAACGCATCCTTGGCAGCTTTTTGAGCCTCCGTGATGCGTGAACCGCGAATTGTGTATGAGCGATTTGTCGGGCGTTCCATAAGCTAACTCTGTCATGGTTGGATAACAACATTGAAATCGAGTAATCAAAGGAGTTCACGGTGCCAGGAGTAAATATCACCCAAGCAGAGGCAGCAGCGCGTTCGGCAATCCTAAAAGTCGAGAGCTACGTCATTGATTTAGATCTAACCACTGGCCCTGAGACATTTCGCGTAAAGACTGCAATCAAGTTCAAGGGACTCAAACCTGGTGAGTCAACTTTTATTGATGCCGTCGGCAAAAGTGTTATCTCTGCAACCTTGAATGGTCAGAGCTTCGATACTAAATTTGATGGTGAAAGTATTTACCTACCTGCTATTGCTGCAGAAAACCTTTTGGAAATCGAACTCGAAGGTATTTATTCCAATACGGGTGAAGGACTACACCGTTTCGTAGATCCATCCGATAACGAGGTCTATCTCTACACACAGTTTGAAACTGGTGATGCGCGTCGTATGTACCCATGTTTTGATCAACCAGATCAGAAGGCAACTTTCACAATTAGCACAATTACGCCAAAGCACTGGGAAATAATTTCAAACTACGAAGTTGGCTCTGTCAAAGATGCAGGCGCAGACTCAAAGCACACTCAATTCAAAGTTTCCCAAGTTATCTCAACTTATGTAACTGCAATTGTTGCTGGTCCATATCAATATGTTAAGGATGAGTACAAGGGCGAGAAGACAATTCCGCTTGGTATTTATGCTCGTAAGTCATTCTTTCAATATGTTGATGCCGCCAATATCTTTGAAATCACAAAGCAAGGCTTCGCTTATTTCGAAAAGACTTTTGGCCTGGCCTATCCATTTGGAAAATATGACCAACTTGCCGTGGCCGAATATAACTGGGGCGCGATGGAAAATGTTGGTTGCGTAACTTTCCACGAAGATATTCTTATCTTTCGAAGCAAAGTAACTGAGAGCAAGCATCTTGGTCGTGCGAGCACAATTCTTCACGAGATGGCCCATATGTGGTTTGGCGATCTTGTAACAATGAAGTGGTGGGAAGACCTGTGGCTCAATGAGTCTT
>CAIZHT010000011.1 GCA_903932885.1 uncultured Actinomycetes bacterium | reverse complement strand
GGTTAGCGGTTCGCTCCAGGAACCCAGAGCTGATCACCAAGTTCTTTATTTGCAATACGTGCAAGCACAAATAGAAGATCAGATAATCTGTTGAGATATTTAGCAGTGAGTGGATTTACACCACCACCAAATGCATGAATTGCTGCCCAAGTGCAACGTTCTGCACGACGCGTTACTGTGCGAGCAACATGTAAGTGAGCTGCAGCTGGTGTACCTGATGGCAAAACAAATGAACGTAGCGCTTCAAGAGATTCATTATAAGAATCAATCTTTTCTTCAAGGTATGTAATTTGAGATTCAAGGACGCGCAGTGGTTCAAATGCAGGTGCATCTGCTACAGGTGTGCAAAGGTCTGCTCCCACATCGAATAAATCATTTTGAATGCGAACTAATAGCGCGCGAACATCCTCGCTCAATTCATCCGTTGATAGAACTACGCCAATCGATGAATTTGCTTCATCAACCGTGGCATAGGCTTCAAGGCGGGGATCATTTTTTGATGTGCGACTCATATCTCCGAGTGAGGTCGTGCCGTCATCGCCAGTCTTGGTATAAATTCGAGTTAGATGAACCATGGGTAGAGCCTAATAGGGCAGTTACGATGAGACCACTCAAGTCTTAGAGAAGGGATGGGTATGGCCACCGAAGATCGTTTTCGCGTCGTTGGTGGTGCCCATCTGCGCGGTGAAGTCACCATTTCGGGGGCAAAAAACTCGGCTTTGAAATTGATGGCTGCTGCGCTTCTAGCCCCTGGCCTTTCAACTATTCGCAATGTTCCAGAAATTGCCGATGTTGAGATTATGGGTGACTTACTTACGCGCCTTGGTTGCACTGTTACAAATAGCGCAGGCGTAGTCACAATTGATGTTCCTCAAACTCCCGGTCATCGCGCTGATTATGATCTTGTTCGCAAAATGCGAGCATCGATAAATGTATTAGGCCCACTTGTTGCTCGAACAGGTAAAGCAGAAGTTGCACTGCCTGGCGGAGATGCAATTGGCTCACGCGGATTAGATTTTCATATAAAAGGTCTTGAATCACTCGGTGCTACTGCTCATATTGAACATGGATATGTTGTTGCGCAATCTCCTCATGGTCTCAAGGGTGCTGCAATTGATTTAGATTTTCCAAGTGTTGGTGCAACTGAAAATATCATGACTGCCGCGGTGTTAGCGCAGGGTGTTACAACAATTGATAATGCCGCGCGAGAACCCGATCTTGTCGATTTAGGCCAATTCCTCATCTCAATGGGCGCAGATATTAAGGGTCTTGGCACTCCACTGATAACAATTACTGGAGTAAGCGCACTTCATCCAACAGATCACACAACTATTCCTGATCGCATCATCACTGGCACATGGGCATTTGCAGCTGCAATGACACAAGGTGATATAACAATTCATGGAGCGCGTGCGGAAGATCTAGAATTGCCACTCGAAAAATTAGCAAGTGCTGGTGCAATTATTACAACAACAGAAGGTGGAATTCGAGTTCGCATGGATTCGCGCCCACAGTCAATTGATGTTGCAACACTTCCCTACCCTGGTTTTCCAACAGATTTGTTGCCGATGGTGATTGCCCTCAATGCAATTGCAGATGGAAGCGCCATTGTTACTGAGAATGTATTTGAATCCAGATTTATGTTCGTCAATGAACTCATTCGCTTAGGTGCTCAAATCAGTATTGATGGCCACCATGCCTCAATTACAGGCGTAAAAGAGCTCTCAGGAGCCCCTGTTGAGGCCACAGATATTCGCGCAGGCGCAGGCTTAGTACTTGCAGCCCTTGTTAGTGAAGGTGAAACAACAATCGATCAGGCTTTTCACTTAGATCGTGGTTATCCTAACTTTGCGGCCCAACTTCAATCATTAGGTGCAAAGGTTACACGCGAGTAAACAAGTTGTGGAAAGTTATTTAGATACTGTCTCTGTAAGAATTGAAACGCGATCATTTGAAACCGATAAGAAGCCGCCACTGACATTGAAATCAGTAGCGCTTCCATCGACTCCTTTAATACTTACAACACCATCGACTAGTACGCCAAAGATCGGTGCGTGACCAGGAAGAACTCCTAAGTCACCTTCAACTGTTCGGGCAGAGACAAATGATGCCTCTCCCGACCAGACACGCTCTGTTGGCGATACTAATTCGACTCGAAGTGACATGGCCTAGTTCTTTGCCAATTCAGCTGCTTTACGTTCTACATCGTCTAGTCCACCGCACATAAAGAATGCCTGCTCTGGAACATGGTCGTACTTTCCATCTGCAAGTGCTTCAAATGCTGAAATAGTTTCTGTCAAAGGAACGAACGAACCATCGAGGCCAGTAAAGACCTTTGCCACAAATGTGTTCTGTGACAAGAAGCGCTGAATGCGACGTGCGCGTCCAACGAGAATACGATCTTCTTCTGAAAGTTCATCGATACCAAGAATCGCAATGATGTCTTGTAGATCTTTGTAACGCTGCAAGATCTGCTTGATGCGGTTAGCAACACGGAAGTGGTGCTCTCCGATATAGCGTGGATCCAAAATACGTGATGATGAATCCAGTGGATCTACAGCAGGATAAATTCCAAGTTCTGAAATTGGACGTGAGAGCACTGTTGTTGCATCTAAGTGCGCAAATGTTGTGTGTGGTGCTGGGTCAGTAATGTCATCTGCAGGAACATAAATTGCCTGCATAGATGTAATTGAGTGACCACGTGTTGAAGTAATGCGCTCTTGCAACTGTCCCATTTCATCTGCAAGTGTTGGCTGGTAACCCACTGCAGATGGCATACGGCCGAGAAGAGTTGATACTTCAGAACCTGCTTGTGTAAAGCGGAAAATATTGTCGATGAAGAGCAATACATCCTGCTTTTGAACATCGCGGAAATATTCAGCCATTGTGAGCGCTGAAAGTGCAACACGAAGACGCGTTCCAGGTGGTTCATCCATCTGGCCGAAGACCAATGCAGTCTTATTGATAACGCCAGTCTCGGTCATTTCCAAGAAAAGGTCGTTACCTTCACGAGTACGCTCACCAACACCGGCGAATACAGATACACCACCGAAGTTTTCAGCTACGCGATAAATCATTTCCTGAATCAAAACTGTCTTGCCTACACCTGCACCACCAAATAGACCGATTTTTCCACCCTTTACATATGGTGTGAGTAGATCGATAACTTTGATACCTGTTTCAAACATCTCTGTCTTTGATTCGAGCTGATCGAATGCAGGTGCATTACGGTGAATTGGCCAACGCTCTTTGATATCAAGTGAAGATGTTGGAACATCGAGTGATTCACCAAGAGTATTGAATACGTGACCCTTTGTTACATCGCCCACTGGAACCATGATTGGGTCGCCTGTGTCGGTCACTTCAGTACCGCGCACCATTCCATCGGTTGGTTGCATCGAGATTGCACGCACGAGGTTGTCGCCAATGTGTAGCGCAACTTCCATCGTCAAAGTACTCGTTACACCAGCCATCGTCACATCGACGTGGAGAGCATTGAAGATCGCTGGCATTGAATCAGCTGGGAATTCAATATCCACAACTGGTCCGATGACTCGAGCTACTCGCCCTTTATTGGATGTTTTTACCGACATCATTCACTCCCTGCACTAGCTGAGGCCAACGCGTCTGCGCCGCCAACAATTTCACTGATCTCTTGGGTAATTTCTGCTTGACGAGCAGCGTTCGCAAGTCGTGTGAGCGACTTGATTAGATCATCAGCATTGTCAGTTGCTGATTTCATTGCACGGCGTCGAGCTGCATGCTCAGATGCCGCTGATTGCAACATTGCGTTGAATACTCGAGCCTCGATATAGCGAGGAAGAAGTGCGTTGAGCACTGTTCCGGCATTAGGTTCGAATTCATACATTGGAAGCAGTGCAGCAGTAACTGGTTCACTGCTCTCAACAACTTCGAGAGGAAGCATTCGCTTAGCGAGTGCATTCTGGGTAAGCATTGAATGAAATTCAGTAAAGATAATATGAATTTCATCTACGCCATTTACATCAGTTTGCGCATCTGCAAGAAACGCTTCGATTAAGGCATTTGCTACTTCTTTTGCATCTTCATAGGTTGGATTATCTGAAAATCCTGACCATGATCCAGCAATCGCACGGTTACGGAAGCGAAAATAATTCACTGCTTTGCGTCCAACCAAATAGGCAGATGCTTCCAAACCGCGTTCTTTGAGAAGTGCAACGAGTTGCTCTCCCTCTTTGATCGCATTATTTGAATATGCACCAGCCATACCGCGATCTGCCGAAATAATAAGTACGGCTGCGCGAATTGGATTCTCAGATTGCGTCGTCAACGGATGATTAGTCGAAGAAAAAGAGGCAACTGCAGATACAGCACGAGTCAACTCATTTGCGTAAGGAGTTGAAGCGGTGACTCGTTGCTGCGCCTTGACAATTCGAGAAGCCGAAATCAATTCCATGGCTTTCGTAATTTTCTTGGTCGCTTTAACGGATCGCATCCGCCTGCGATATATGCGAAGTTGGGCACCCATGAGTTACTTCTTCACCGCCGGTGGGACGTGCTTAAT
>CAIZHT010000010.1 GCA_903932885.1 uncultured Actinomycetes bacterium | reverse complement strand
CCAAAGGGTGCGAGCATCTGGCGAATTTGTTCAATACCTGCAGTGTTAGTGCGGTAGCTATGACCTATAAGTAGCGTCTTCTCATCGAGCCAAACTTTGTCGCCGCCATCTGCATATGCTGGAGCGCTTAGCTCTCCAAGGATTGGAACACCTAACTTTTCTAAATCTTTGCGGAAGAAACCAGGCTCGGTAGAGCGCACGGGCTTTGCCATTTTTAGAAGTATTGCGCCATGAGGAGTCATGATCATTGGGTCGTGCATATATACAGAATCGACAAGACCTTCAATTGAGCCAGCAACATCGACTGTGCAACCAAGAGATTCAAGTAATTGAGTAAATGACTTGTGTTCCTCAAGGAGTGCCACAGTATCTGGCATGCGCCAATGTCCGTCTTCGACAAATTTTCCAACCGTTGTTGGAGTTCGCACCATTACTCGGGCGAGATTGGAATACATATCTGGAGTTCCCCATTGAGTCATGGGTTGATTATGTACTAAGTGTTAGAAAAATAGCGAAATGCCTTCGCAGCCTCAAGGCAGTTTTGTACTAATATCCACCTAAGATTTTCGATTAGAGGAGATTGCATGAAGATCAGAGTAGATCGTGATGCCTGCATTGGTGCTGGTCAATGTGCATTAGTTGCAGGTTCAATATTCGATCAAGATGATGATGGTTTGGTTGTTCTACTCACTGATACACCTAGTGATGAATTTATAGCAGTTGCTCGTAAGGCGGCAACGTTGTGTCCAGCAAAGGCGATTGCGCTCGAAGAGTAGAAATGACTTCTTTCGAAGAATCTGGAACAGTAATTGTTGGTGCATCACTAGCAGGACTCACTTGTGCACAATCATTGCGCGCTGAGGGTTACACGAAAAAGATAACCCTCATCGGTGCCGAAAAACACTTTCCCTACAACAGGCCACCTCTTTCCAAGCAAGTTCTGTCGGGAAAATGGCAGGCAGCGCAAACGAATATTGGTTCGGCTGAGAAATTTACAGAGTTGAAACTCGATTTTTTGATTGATTACGAAGCAATCGAATTGAATGTTGGATTGCAGGAGATAACAACCAATAAGCACACCCTCAAGTACGAAGAATTGATTATTGCCACGGGGGCATCCGTTCGCAGACTTCCGGGTACAGAGGGCATGAGCCGAGTCCATGTTCTTCGAACTATTGATGATGCACTTGGATTACGTGACGCACTTGTGGGTATCAAGAGCGCTGTAGTGGTTGGCGCAGGAGTTCTTGGTTCTGAAGTCATCTCCGCCCTTAGTGAGTATGGAATCCATGCAACTGTTATTGATCGAATGGAAGCACCACAACTACCTCTCACTGGCGGACATTTTGCTTCACGCGTAAATGAATTGTTCCTTGAGCATGGAGTGGCTACCAAGTACGGGGTTGAAATAGTTAGCGTTTCAGAGAACGAGTCAGGAATAACTTTTGACTTATCTGATGGATTAAAGGTTTCAGGCGAGATAGCTGTGGTTGCAATTGGCTGCATTCCAAATGTGGATTGGTTGGCCAATTCTGGATTAGATATATCAAATGGTGTTTTATGCGATTCAAATGGTTTAGTAGCACCACACATTTATGCCGTGGGAGATGTAGCCCGTTGGCATAATCCGGTTACAGGAAAGTCCTTACGACTTGAGAATCAAACGTCAGCAATCGAGCAGGGTTTAGCAGTCGGTAAATTTATTGCAACTGGGCAATCCAGTGCTCCCACTCATCCATTCTTCTGGTCTGAAATCTTTGGAAATAAGATTCTCATGCTTGGAAATTTAGAAGTGGATATTCCGCTGACAATTGTGCATGGAAGTCCTAGCGATAACCGCTTTGTCGCGGCTACCATTAGGGAGGGAATTACTACTGGAATCGTGGGTTGGAACATGCCACGAGAATTTCGACAATCTAGATCCATGATGGAGGCATAGTTCGATGAGCGAAGTTACAACGCAAGGACAATGTCCGATGCATGAAGTGCGCCGAATTCCTAACGATGGAACTCCAACATGTCCATCTCCAACCTTTGCAATCTGGCGCGAAGAAGGCTCCGCGACACCCCTTGAATATTCAGATGGTCATGAAGGCTTGATTATCAATCGCTATGAATTAGCCAAAATGGTTCTAGAAGATAAGAGATTTAGTCAGACTCCGGCACGTATGCCGGCTCATCATGGCGAAGCACTTGAAGCACAATATGGATTGAGTTCGGATAGCGAATTAGATCTTGGCAATGTTCTCGGCTTAGATGGCGAACAACATGCGAGAATTCGTCGAACAATACTCAATAGATACTCGGTGCGCTCTGCTCGCGGTTATGAAAGTGCTATGAAAGAAATTGTTGCCAAGCAACTAAAACATCTGATGGCTCAACCAACACCTGTCGATGTGACAAAGCATTATTCTCAACCTATTTCAGCAGCGGGTCACATGCGTGTTCTAGGTATCCCAGAACAATTTCGCCAAGAATATTCGCAACTATTTGTAGGGGATTCAACAACAGAGCAGAAAGTTGAATTCTTGCGTCGAGTGCTAGCAGTGAAGAAAGATGAGTTAGCAGAAGATGTACTCAGTGATCTTTTGCGCAGTGATCTATTAGTTCCTGAAATCGAAGGTCTTACTCTCTCTTTAATGGTCTCAGGCCGTGATTCTGTTGCGTACATGATTACGACATGCATGACAGCGCTTCTCAATAATCCCGAGCAGCTCAAAGCACTTCGTGAGGACCCAACGCTCATTGCTGGTGGTATGGAAGAGTTCATGCGCGTTGGCGCAATGTTCCTCACGCTCTTTCCTCGTACTGCAACAGAAGATCTAACTCTGGGTGATGTTCATATCAAAGCTGGACAATCTGTATCTGTCTCACCGGTTGCAGCTAATCATGATGAACGTCAATTTCCAGATCCCGACAAATTTGATCTCTCTCGCGATGCATTTGGTCATATCGGTTTTGGCCATGGAATTCATGGATGCGTTGGACAACAAGTTGCTCGCGTGGAAATTCGCGAAGGTGTTATGCAACTGATCAATGGAATTCCTAGCCTCTATTTAGTCCATGCTGAACAAAATGAACCAGGTCCATTCGCGCATCCTGTTGCAACCTATGAAGCAGGCGAACTTATGGTGTCGTGGAATTGAAGGATTTGAATAGCCCGGTTATCTGGCGAACACTCTTTGACGGAGATTCAAAACAAGGCTGGATGCATTCAGGTATTGGTGTTCTCAGTGATGGTCGAGTTGTTTTCGAAGCACCTGGTGGCGCTGCACTTATTTTTTTAGATCCAGCAACAAAAGCACACGTGCGAATTGAAGTAGGTGTGGCAGTTTCACATGGAATTGCAATTGCCAGTGATGACACCATTTGGATTTGCGATCCAGGTGCGCAGGCTCCAGGACAAGTCGTGCAAATCAATCTAGAGGGAAAGATTGTGCGAACCATCAAACAACCAGTTCGAAGCAGCGATGAGCAAGATAAGTGGAGACCGACTTCTATTGCGCTAGCCGCTAATGGCGATATCTGGATTGGTGATGGTTATGGCCTGAGTCTTGTCCATGTTGTTAGAGCAAATGGTGTAATCCAAACTTTTGACGGCTCGACAAGTGGCCAGAACTTTGATTGCCCCCATGGTGTTGCAATTGATACACGAGAATCAGTAACTCGAATTGCAGTCGCGGATAGAAGTAACAAGAGAGTTCTCTATTTCAAAGAGGATGGATCCTTCATCCGTAGCGTTGCTGACCCAATTATGACCAGTCCTTCATCTCTTGCTGTGCGGGGGATTGACTTACTTGTCACTGACCTCTTTGGCGCAATTCTTGCAATTGATCTCAGTGATGAAGTTCGCTCAGTTGTTCCTACTTCAAATGTGAATACGCGCGAAGGTTGGCCGAATAAATTATCTGGCGCAGATTCAGTTGCACCTGATGTTTTCGAAGGAAAGCTCAATAGCCCCCACGGTATAACCGTGTCATCAAAGGGCGAAGTTTATTTTACTGAATGGTATTTAGGTGGTCGGGCAGTAACTATTTCATAATGTAGCAAAGGCCAGATAGCCAGCAATTGAAAACATTACGCAGGCAATTATTGAATCAAGAATTTTCCAGAATATTGGCTTTGACATAAATCTAGACATTGCTT
>CAIZHT010000009.1 GCA_903932885.1 uncultured Actinomycetes bacterium | reverse complement strand
TGTTTTAGCTGGGGAATTCTGCGTAACACCACGAATGCCTAGATGGATAGTTGATGTGAGCTCATTCTGCGACTCTGCTGCATTCATAGCTCTCCACCTCCATCACCATCAACTTAAGGGTGACACTAGAGAGTCAACGGCGCTAGGTCAAGCGGTCAAAGTTGCGTATTCCGCCGCACCCATAAGCTCTGAAGCAGGCGCGCTTACGGATATTTCAAGGAGCCAACCTTTTTCATACGGATCGGAGTTGATAATTTCTGGATTTGCCACTAAGAGTTCATTGACTGCAGTAACAGTTCCTGTAACTGGTGAGAATATTTCTGAAACACTTTTTGTTGACTCGATTTCACCACAAACTTTTCCTTCAGTAACGCCCTCTCCTACCTTCGGTAATTGCACATAGACAATGTCACCAAGTGCACCTTGCGCGAAATCTGTGATACCAACTCGGAGAACGGAATCATTTGCCGTCGCACCAACCCACTCGTGCTCTTTTGTGTAATGGAGTGCATCAGGAATCTGTGACATTTACTCAACTCGCTTTCCGTGACGATAAAGATCAAGACCCTTAGCAAAATATGAAATACCGGTAGAAATGTAGAGGGCGATTCCCCAGATAGCAAAACACCATCCCAGAATGAAAGCCACAGTGCCGACCCATGATTCTTGTAAGGCTAAAAGCAAAAAAGGAAAGGCATACATGAGGTTGAAGGTTGCCGCCTTGCCTAAATATGTGACGGTCATTGGAGCATGGCCACGCATTTTCAGAGCGATGGTCAGAATCCCCAGAATCACATCTCGTCCAAGTAAGACGATCACAATCCATAAAGGAATGGCATCGCGCATCACGAGAGCAACAAGTGTTGCAACGATGTAGAGGCGATCAATTCCAGGATCTGCTAATTCACCAAAGCGTGATTCCTGTCCCCATGCACGAGCCAATTTCCCATCGAAATAATCAGTGGCTCCCCCAACGGCTAGAACAAAAATTGCCCAACCATCGGCCTCGAGAGAAAGCGCTAGGTAGAGAAAGAGTGGGATACCGAGCGCTCTCAAAAATGTCAGAGCATTAGGGATAGTAAGCAGAGATCTATTCATGCTAGTCGCGCTCTTTTACCCGAATCGCAACCATGACGGGGGTACCAGGAAAACCGAATTCTTCGCGTAAGCGTCGCTCAATGAAGCGACGATATGAGGCCTCAATCCAGCCACTTGAGAAGACGACGAATTTTGGCGGAGCAATGCCTGCCTGAGTTGCATAGTAAATCTTTGGTTGCTTGCCACCACGTACGGGAGGAGGCGTGGCACCGATGAGTGCTCCAAGGAATGAGTTGAGTTTGGCTGTAGGAACTCTTCGCTCCCAACTATCCAGGGCGGTGCGAAGTGCTGGAGCTAACCGATCTCGATGCCAACCAGTCTTGGCTGCAACATTTACTCGCTGAGCCCATTCAACTTGGTCGAGGTGCCTATCGATTTCACGGTCTAACTGGTCTCTGCGATCTTCATCGACTAAGTCCCACTTATTCATGACGATAACCATTGCCTTGCCAGCTTCTTCAACCATCGTGATAACGCGAAGGTCTTGCTCTGAAATCGGAATCGAAGCATCTAATACAACTACTGCAACTTCACATCGCTCCAGTGCTGCTTGTGTTCGAAGCGTTGCGTAATAATCTGTGCCCGAAGCTTGATTAGCGCGTTTGCGCAATCCTGCTGTGTCGACAAATCTCCAGATCGACCCACCGAATTCAATAAGTTCATCAACTGGATCGCGAGTTGTTCCAGCAACGTCATCAACGATTGCGCGATTCTCACCAGCGAGTGCGTTGAGCAGACTAGATTTCCCTACATTGGGACGGCCAATAAGTGCAACGCGACGATAACCATCGTTATATTGCGCACCGCCAACTTCAGGTAAGACTTCAATCAAACGATCAAGTAAGTCTCCGCTGCCGCGACCGTGCAGTGCAGAAACAAAATATGGTTCGCCCAGTCCTAGATTCCACAGCGCATGCGCATCAGATTCTTCACGTTCGCCATCTACTTTATTTGCAACAAGAATTGTTGGCTTCTTTGCTTTGCGTAATTCTTGAACCAAAATGTCATCTTCATCTAAAGCACCAACTTGTGCATCTACAACAAATGCTAGAACGTCTGCCTCTTGCATCGCCAGTTCTGCGCCAGCACTGACTTGTACAGAAATTCCATCAGGTTTGGATTCCCAACCACCTGTGTCCATCACAATAAATCGGCGACCGCCCCATTCGCATTCGTACTGAACGCGATCGCGAGTCACACCTGGTGTATCTTCAACAATTGCTTCGCGACGTCCAATAAAACGATTGATAAGAGTTGATTTTCCAACATTTGGTCGTCCTAGTATTGCGATGATTGGCAAACCTAAAAGTGAACGCTCTTTTAGAATCTCCCAAATTCGCTCTACAGTTTCTTCAAGTGAGAGCAACGTGGAATCCACTTCCACTGCATCGGCGGCTAGTGCAAGTGGTGAGACCGCACGAGTTGAGTCTGTATGGTCGCGATCACTCAATGATTGCGCTACTTCTGCCACATCTCTATCGACCGGCAATTCTTTCTCTCGTCGGTCTGCGCGTGCATCTAAATCTGCAGTCAAATAGATTTTTAGTGGAGCTTTTGGATAGACAACAGTTCCAATATCTCGACCCTCAACAACTATTCCGCGCTCTGCATCAGAAATCATTGTGCGTTGTACGGTCAACAATTCGGCGCGAATTTCTGGCATAGCGCTGATTCGACTTACGCTATTAGTTACTTCATCGCTTCGAATGTGTTCCGTTACATCTGTGTCACCAACAAATATTGAAGGCGAAATTGGATTTGCAACAAAGCGAAGTGGCGCACGTCCCAACTCTTTGAGAATATCTTGTGCACTCTCTACGTTTTTTTCGAGTGCTAACCAAGCAACTCCACGATAGAGCGCGCCAGTATCTAAATAATTCCAACCAGCACGTTGTGCGATAGCGCGAGATGTACTCGATTTACCAGCGCCACTTGGGCCATCAATTGCTACGACTATGGCCATAAGGTGAGTCTATTCTCTATTTGCGCACTGGATGGACATTCCATCCTTGACTAATCAAATGCTGCGATAACTTCTCCGCACCTTCATCCGATAGTCCCAAAGTAATAAGACCCGTGAGTTGTCCAGGTGAATGCTCAATCGATAAATCTTCGACGTTTACATCAATCTGCGCGCAAATATTAAATATCGCCGCAAGATTTCCTGGTGCATCTGGAATAACTATCGGCAAATATGAATAATTACGCGCTTTACCTCCATGTTTACCCGGAATCTTTGCGCGTCCGGTGCGACCCTCTTCAATAAATTTTCCTATCGCCTCTGAACTATCACTCGTGCTATCTAGCAATTTTTCAAATGATTGCAAATCATTGATCAGAGCATGCAGCACCGGAGCAATCTCTGTGCGATTCATTGAAATAATTTCTTGCCACAATGTGGGATCAGAGCCAGCGATGCGAACCGTGTCTCGCAAACCTTGCCCAGATAAGGCCAGCCATTCATCAGGAAAATCCTGTAGCTGCTTGGCCAAGAGCGAGGAGATAATTTGTGGAAGATGAGAGATGGCAGCAACGGCTTTGTCGTGCTCAAGGGCATTCATTTCAATGTGCGTCGCGCCAAGAAGTTCGACCAACCTTTTCGCACGATCTAGTGATTGC
>CAIZHT010000008.1 GCA_903932885.1 uncultured Actinomycetes bacterium | reverse complement strand
TTACGTCCCATACGTGCTTTGCGATCAACCTTCTTGAACTTACCGAAATCGTTGATCATTACATCTTCACCCTTTGAGAGTGAGCGAACGATTGTGTCAAAAACGATATCTACAGCGTGAGCTGCTTCCTTCTTGCTGTCGTTGAAGTGTGGTGCCAACGCCGCAATGAATTGGGCCTTATTCATTGAAATCCCCTTATTACGCGTAAATGTTAGGCATTCGCCTAACGCACTCAGAAACTTACGCGCACATAAGGGGTGATGTCGTAATTTGTGAGTGCGTGTCGCAAAAAATTATTATTGAAAAAATGCACTTTTTACGCGTGGAAAACTCTCAATTAGAAGTTGAGAGTTATTCAGATAGAGAAAAAATTCTTCTCACCCCACTGCAAAAGCGCTATTTCACGCTTGTTTTTTAACTCTATTTCTTAATCGGAAGTGTTTTCGGTTTATACGATGCGCGATTACCTTCAAAAGAGTCAATGGAATCAGTCTCTTTCAGAGTCAAACCAATGTCATCCAAACCTTCCATCAA
Organism: uncultured Actinomycetes bacterium; assembly: GCA_903932885.1. The sequence goes on along the minus strand of CAIZHT010000008.1, from coordinate 6,440 downwards.
GCGCCAACGGGTGTAATCATCGATTTCAAATGGCAATACCGTTGAGTTATAAGAAACGGTGCGGGTATCGAGATCTACCGTGATCTGAGTCGTTGGATCTGCCTCAATGGCTGCCCAGATATTTTCAACATCACTTTGATCAATGATGACGGTGAGTAAGCCACCTTTGAGTGAATTTCCACGGAAGATATCTGCAAAGCGGCTAGAAATAACTGCCTTGAAGCCGTAGTTCTGAAGCGCCCAGACTGCATGTTCGCGAGAAGAGCCAGTGCCAAAGTCAACGCCGGCGACAAGAACTGTCCCCTTTTTATATGCCTCTTGGTTGAGAACAAATTCTGGGTCATTACGCCATGCACTAAATAGACCATCTTCGAAACCGCTACGTGTTACACGCTTCAGATAAACCGCAGGAATGATTTGGTCGGTATCAACATTGCTTCGACGAAGCGGAACGCCAGAGCCTGTGTGCTTTATGAATTTTTCCATTGTCCGCCTCCTACAAATCTGCCGGGGAAGAAAGTGTTCCGCGAAGTGCCGTTGCTGCAGCTACTAGTGGGCTCACTAAGTGAGTACGTCCACCTTTACCTTGGCGTCCTTCAAAGTTTCTATTACTGGTAGATGCTGATCGCTCACCTACTGCGAGTTGATCTGGATTCATACCAAGGCACATAGAACACCCTGCATTTCGCCATTCAGCACCTGCATCTAAAAAGACTTTATCCAGGCCTTCTTGCTCTGCTTGTAAACGCACTCGCGCAGAACCAGGCACAACTAACATGCGAAGTGTTGAAGAAATCTTTTTACCTTTGAGGACATCGGCTGCTGCGCGTAAATCTTCTATTCGCCCATTGGTGCAAGAGCCCAAGAAAACAGTGTCAATGGCTATCTTTTTCAATGGTGTACCTGCTTCAAGTCCCATGTACACAAGTGCACGCTCTGCTGCACCGCGCTCTTCTGCATCTGCAATTTTTGCAGGATCTGGAACATTGGCATTGAGTGGCAAACCTTGTCCTGGGTTAGTTCCCCATGTAACAAATGGCTCAAGTGCATCTGCATCAAGATTTACTTCAACATCAAATTTTGCATCTGTATCGGTAAACAAGGTTTTCCAATAAGTAAGGGCTGCATCGAATTCCTCTGGTGCGTGTGGCTTTCCCTTGATATACGCAAAAGTCTTTTCATCTGGTGCGATCAACCCTGCGCGCGCACCTGCTTCGATTGACATATTACAAATAGTCATACGGCCTTCCATTGAAAGCTCGCGAATTGCGCTACCGCGATATTCAATGACGTAGCCCTGTCCCCCGCCGGTACCAATCTTTGCAATGATCGCCAAGATAATATCTTTAGCGGTAACTCCCGCTTTAAGTTTTCCTTCAACATTGATTGCCATGGTCTTTGGACGAGCAAGTGGCAGCGTCTGTGTTGCAAGCACATGCTCTACCTCGCTTGTGCCAATACCAAAAGCAAGCGCTCCGAATGCGCCGTGTGTTGATGTGTGCGAATCTCCGCAAACGATTGTCATGCCTGGCTGTGTAAGGCCTAACTGTGGCCCCACAACGTGGACGATTCCTTGCTCGGCATCACCCAATGAGTGAATGCGAACGCCAAATTCTTTACAATTTGCGCGCAATGTATCGACCTGCAACTTTGAGACAGGGTCAGCGATTGGCTTATCAATATTGAGCGTTGGAGTGTTGTGATCCTCTGTTGCAATGGTGAGATCAGTACGGCGCACTGTTCGTCCTGCTAAGCGAAGACCATCAAATGCTTGTGGGCTTGTTACTTCATGAATCAAATGAAGATCGATGTAAATAAGATCTGGTTCACCGGCAGCAGAGCGAACTATATGTTCGCCCCAAATCTTCTCGGCTAATGTTTTACCCATCGAGTGCGCACTCCTCTTATTTTGCATCCCATCTAATGAGATGCTAATCTTGACCTGTGAACAAGAAGAATAGCGGAGTTGGCGTCTTAGATAAAGCCGTCTCTATTCTCACCACTTTGGAATCCGGGCCACATTCCCTCGCAGAATTAGTCGCTGCCACGGGCATAGCGCGCCCCACTGCCCACCGCCTTGCAGTTGCTTTGGAATTTCACCGACTCGTTACCCGCGATCTCACAGGTCGCTTTGTATTAGGTCCTCGCCCAAGTGAACTTGGCGCAGCAGCCGGTGAGGATCGCCTTATCGCAGCAGCGGGTCCAGTTTTATCCGCACTACGCGATGCAACTGGTGAGAGTGCACAGTTATATAGACGCCAAGGTGATGTACGCATTTGTGTTGCAGTTGCAGAGCGTTTATCTGGGCTTCGCGATTCTGTTCCTGTTGGTTCAGCTCTAACAATGCAAGCAGGTTCTGCTGCGCAAATTCTTCTTGCATGGGAAGACTCAGAAAAAATTCATCGCGGATTAACTAATGCACGTTTTACCGCTGTGCAATTATCTGCCGATCGCCGCCGCGGATGGGCGCAATCAGTTGGAGAGCGCGAAGCAGGAGTTGCATCGGTTTCAGCGCCGGTACGCGGACCTAATGGAAAAGTTATTGCAGCAGTAAGTATTAGTGGTCCTATAGAGCGCTTAGGGCGCCAACCTGGCCGTATTCACGCAGCGGCCGTCGTTGCAACTGCTGCCCGCCTTACAGAGCATTTAGCTAAGAGCTAGTAACGAGCTACTTCAATACCTAGCTCTTGTAATACACGTCCAATTACAGAGAAACTAAAACCCTTGCGTTGCAGCAAGGATTGAATTCTGCGAACCTGAACTTCTGGCTCTAGGCGCGACATCGTTGAATATTTGCGCATCGCAAGACTAAATGCAGTGCGGTATTCACTCTCATCATCAATGCCATCGAGGGCTGCATCGATACTTTCTTGATCAACACCTTTTCCGCGCAACTCCCCCGCAATTATTCGCTTAGAGAGTTTCTTGGAGTTATGACGTGATTGAGTCCATGCAACTGCAAACTCTTCATCATTGATAAGTCCCGATTCTTGCAAGCGAAAAATTACTGCAGCTGCAACGTCATCTTCAATGCCACGTTTTTTAAGGTGAGCCGCGAGCTCGCCCTTACTCTTTGCCCTTGCAACTAACGCATTGAGCGCAATTGTGTGAGCAATAGAGTAAGGGTCCGCATCGCGATCTACCTTTACAAATTCAAGGCTAATTAGAAATCAACCTCTGCCGTTGCTTCTTCGACTGCTGCCACTAGTGCTGGGTCTACTTCTACCGTTGCAAAGTGTGCGCGAATCTTTGATTCGATCTCGTTGGCAAGATCTGGATTATCAATAAGGAAGGCGCGTGAATTCTCTTTGCCCTGTCCAAGTTGATCTGCTTCGTATGTATACCAAGCGCCAGATTTCTTCACGATTCCGACATCAACACCGAGATCGATGAGTGAGCCTTCGCGTGAGATACCTGTTCCGTAAATAATGTCGAACTCTGCCTGCTTGAAAGGTGGAGCCATCTTATTCTTGACTACCTTCACGCGAGTACGGTTACCAACTGCTTCTTGGCCATCCTTGAGGGTTTCAATACGACGGATATCAAGGCGAACAGATGCGTAGAACTTGAGCGCCTTTCCACCAGTTGTTGTTTCAGGAGATCCGAAGAAGACGCCAATCTTTTCGCGCAACTGGTTGATAAAGATTGCAGTTGTCTTTGATTGGTGAAGTGCACCAGTAATTTTACGAAGTGCTTGTGACATAAGACGTGCCTGAAGACCCATATGTGAATCTCCCATTTCGCCTTCAATTTCAGCGCGTGGAACAAGTGCTGCAACTGAGTCAACGACAACGAGATCGAGTGCACCGGATCGAATCAACATATCCATGATCTCTAGTGCTTGCTCACCTGTATCTGGTTGTGAGACAAGAAGTGAATCAATATCTACGCCGAGCTTCTTTGCATACTCTGCATCGAATGCGTGCTCAGCATCGATAAATGCGCAGATTCCGCCAGCCTTTTGTGCATTAGCAATTGCATGCAATGTAAGAGTTGTCTTACCTGAAGATTCTGGTCCGTAGATTTCTACGATACGTCCACGTGGTAGCCCACCAATACCGAGTGCGATATCGAGTGCAATTGATCCAGTTGGAATTACTTCAATAACCTGAGCTGTGCGATCACTCATCTTCATTACAGAGCCTTTTCCAAACTGACGTTCAATCTGGGCTAGGGCTGTATCAAGTGCCTTTTGGCGCTCTGTGGTTGCTTTTTCTTGCGCAGCATCATTAGCTTTATTACTTTTTTCAGTAGCCACTTACTTTCCTTTCGATAGAACGTCATATGACGTTTGGGTCTGGCCCAGAAGGTACGGAGACCCATCGACGGCCCTGTGGCTTTTTGCAAAGCCTGTGGGCGGAGGATGGAACCGCTCTGGTTGTACGGGTAAATGGTATCCGAACACCTGTTCGAAACCTAGCTGAGAGCACTGACATTGCGAGCGCGTGTCGCGCTTATTTGCAACACGTGTGGACAAATCTCGTTTATCTTTATACCCTAGGGGGTATGGCTACAGTAGTTATTTTAGGTGCAGGAATCTCAGGGCATACAGCAGCGCTTCACTTGCGTCGAATGCTCTCAAAAAACGATGAGGTTGTTGTCGTTACTCCTAATTCAAATTGGAATTGGATCCCTTCAAATATCTGGGTAGGCGTTGGAAAGATGAGCGCTGACCAAGTGGTATTTCCATTGGCCCCTATTTATAAACGTAAGGGAATTGTGTATCACCAAGCATTAGGTGTTGCGATTCATCCTGAAGGAGATAGCGCAACCAAGTCATATGTTGAAATTTCATACACAGATCCAACTCGTGCTGGTGAAAAAGCAAAGATCCCCTATGACTATCTCATCAATGCAACTGGACCAAAGCTCAACTTTGCTGCAACTCCTGGACTTGGCCCCGATGGTCACACAGTCTCGGTTTGTACTCCTTCGCATGCAGTTGAAGCTGCTCACAAATTGGCTGAGGTTATTGCAAAACTCAAAGCGGGTACTCCACAAACTTTAGTTATCGGTGTTGGGCATGGAACATGTACATGCGAAGGCGCAGCATTTGAATACACCTTCAATGTTGAACACGAACTTCGCGCAGCCGGTGTTCGCGATTTAGCAAAGATTGTGTATCTCACCAACGAATACGAACTTGGTGATTTTGGTGTTGGAGGAATGACTTTTAGTCAGAGTGGGTTTGAGACTACAAGTAAATTATGGACAGAGTCCCTCTTTCGTGAACGTGGAGTTCATGCGATCCTCGAGTCACATGTTGAGAAAATTGAGCCTGGAGTAATTCATTACGAGCAACTCGATGGCATAAAACGCACATTAGATTTCGATTTTGCAATGCTCTTGCCACCATTTAGGGGTGTTGGCCTTAGTGCATTTGATGCGCAAGGTGGCGATATTTCAGAAAAACTATTTGCACCCAGTGGTTTTATGAAAGTCGATGCAAACTACACGCCAAAAGAGTTCGCTGATTGGCGTGCCGAAGATTGGCCAAGTACATACCAATCTCCGTTGTATCCAAATATTTTTGGTGTGGGAATCGCTTTTGCGCCACCACATCAAATTTCACAGCCTCGCAAAAGTACAACTGGAACTGTGATTGCCCCTTCTCCCCCACGAACTGGAATGCCTTCAGGTGTTATGGGTAAAACGGCAGCACTCACAATTGCAGATCGAATAAAGAAGGGGACATCGGCTCCTGCTCATATTGCATCTATGGCCAATATGGGCGCTGCATGTATTGCTTCGGCTGGATCAGGAATGCGACAAGGCAGCGCTGCTGCTATGACGATGTATCCCGTTGTTCCTGACTATCAACGCTTCCCTGGTTCAGGTAGAAGTTTGCAAGACACATTTGGAGAAATCGGTCTTGCAGCACATTGGATCAAAGCGATGTTGCACTACATGTTTATCTATAAAGCTAAAGCCCGTCCTCTATGGTTTTTGATTCCGGAATAGGAGATAGAAATGAATAGCGCAGACGAGAGCATCAATAAGGCTCCGCTTACAACAGAGAAGACTTTGAAAGCTAGAAAAAATCTAATCTTTCAACTCTTTAGGTTCGTTGCAATAAATATTCGAATGGTGAAAATGATTATGAAGGGGCATCACTAATGGCAGCTAAAGATCAGGCACATGCAGTTACTCATATTCTAGAAGATCAAGAACAGTTAGAAGCGATTGCACGTCGTATGAAACGGGCACATGGCCAAATGGGAGCTGTCGTACGTATGCTCGAAGAGGGACGCACTTGTGAAGATATCGTCACGCAGATGGCAGCCGTTGGTAAGGCCATCAATACCGCCGCATTTACCTTGATTTCGGCCAGCCTCAAAGAATGTTTAGAAGAAGATAAATCCAATAGCGCTGCTGTAACTGCAAAATTGCAGAAGCTCTTTCTAAGTTTGGCATAGGAGATAAAAATGAAAAGAAATATC
>CAIZHT010000007.1 GCA_903932885.1 uncultured Actinomycetes bacterium | reverse complement strand
GGTGACCAAGGTGGCGAAGAATCTGGAATCGCTAAGGAAGATATGCCCGCTGTTCGCCAACGTGAACAAAGAGCAGCTGGGGCAGCAGTTGGTGTTACGGATATAACTTTCTTGAATTACGTCGATGGACATTTAGAAGCAACTCTCAAACTTCGCAAAGATATTGTGCGCCAAATCAGAATCTCTCAACCCGATCGCCTGGTCTGCCAAAGTCCTGAGCGAAATTGGGAACGAATTGGTGCGAGCCACCCTGATCATCTCGCCGCTGGTGAGGCATCAATACAGGCGGTTTATCCAGATGCCAGAAACCCTTTTGCATTTACTGATTTACTCAACGATGAAGGCTTGAAGCCTTGGAGGGTCAAAGAAGTATGGATGATGGGATTTGCAAACCCAGACCACTTTGTAGATATCACAGATACATTTGATCTAAAGATGAAAGCGCTTCATTCTCATGTTTCTCAAACTGCGCACAACCCAGAGCTTGAAAATATGGTTCGTGAATGGGGCCAGAGAAATGCTGGTGTGGCAGGCTTTGCTGAAGGAAGAATTGCTGAAGCTTTCAAAATAATTAATACAAACTAAATTATTTGATACTTACTTTCTCGATAGCAACTAGTTGCACAGGAAAGCCATCACCTGCATAAACATATTGACCTTTACCATCAGGTTGAACAGCACCTAAGCTCGCAATCGAGGTCAAAATATCCAGGCCAGATGTAACTTTGCCCCACACTGTGTAATTTGGTTGAAGAGTAGAGTCACCGAAGACAAAGAAAATTTGGCTTCCATTTGTATTAGGTCCTGAATTTGCCATTGCAACAGTGCCCGCTGGATATGTGAGTATCTTGCCAGTTGGTAAATTCTCATCAACGTAACCCTTCCATCCTGTTGGGCTGCCACCTGCACTCGCTGTTGGATCTCCGCACTGGAGAACAAATAAACCTTGAGTTGTCAGTCTGTGACAAAGGCTTTGATCAAAATATCCTGCCTTGGCAAGAGTGGTGAGCGCAGTAATTGTTACAGGCGCTTTCTTGCCTACGGTTTCAACAACAATATTGCCGCAGTTTGTATAAAAAGTGATTGTTCGTGGAAGTGCTTTGAGATTCTTTGTAGGTTGCACAACTCTTTTTGGGTCATGAGGAACAGCCTTTGATTTTGTGCACTTGGGTGGCTTTACTTTTGGATCAGCAGCTAGCGCTGGTGATGTTGTAAAAATTGATGCCAAAAGAGCAACGCTTACTGCAATACCAATAGTGCGTTTCATATCATTCCCACTCAATAGTTCCTGGTGGCTTACTCGTGATGTCGAGAACCACTCGATTTACTTCGCGAACCTCATTAGTGATCCGCGTTGAAATCTTTTCAAGGACATCATACGGAACTCTTGACCAATCTGCAGTCATTGCATCTTCGCTAGATACGGGACGTAACACGATTGGATGACCATATGTACGACCATCACCTTGAACTCCCACACTTCTCACATCTGCCAATAAGACAACCGGGCATTGCCAGATATCGCGATCTAAGCCCGCTAATTTTAGTTCAGCGCGTGCAATGGAATCGGCATGGCGTAATATTTCTAAGCGTTCTTTGTTGACTGCGCCAATAATGCGAATGCCGAGTCCTGGGCCAGGAAATGGTTGGCGCCACACTATTTCCTCAGGAAGTCCTAACTCGATTCCCACCTGACGAACTTCATCTTTGAATAAAGTGCGAAGAGGTTCAACCAAGGTAAATTTCAGATCATCAGGTAGGCCGCCAACATTATGGTGTGACTTTATATTTGCAGTGCCTGTTCCCCCGCCAGATTCAACAACATCGGGATAGAGAGTGCCTTGAACTAAGAATTCGACTTCTCCTCCCGCAGCAATATCGCGAGCAGCTTTTTCAAATGAACGAATAAATTCGCGGCCAATAATTTTGCGCTTTTCTTCAGGGTCAATAATACCTGCAAGTGCATCTAAGAATTGGGAAACGGCATCAACAACAACTAAATCCACACCTGTTGCTGCAACAAAATCACGCTGAACTTGCTCAGATTCGCCACTGCGCAATAATCCGTGATCAACAAATACACAGGTAAGTTGTGATCCAACAGCGCGTTGAATAATGGCTGCTGCAACTGCAGAATCGACGCCACCTGATAAACCGCAAATTACTCTCTTGCTACCAATTATTTCTTTAGCTTTTGCAATTTCATTTTCAGCAATATTTGCTGTTGTCCATGTTGGTGTGCATCCCGCGATGTTGAGTAACCAATTCTTCAAAATTGCTTGGCCGTGCTCAGAATGTAGAACTTCTGGGTGGAATTGAACGCCAGCTAATTTTCCTGATTCATTTTCAAATGCTGCAATCGGTGTATCAGCAGTAGATGCACATACCGTGAAGCCCACTGGCGCCTGTGAGACTGCGTCGCCATGTGACATCCATACCTTTTGCTTTTCTGGAATGGAGGTAAATAACTTAGTTGATGTTTTCGTAACTATATCTGTGCGACCAAATTCTGATTTTCCTGTCTGGCTAACTACACCACCGAGTGCTGCAGCCATCTTTTGAAAGCCATAACAAATACCAAAGATAGGAATACCAAGTTCAAATATTTCTGCATCAAAACTAGGAGCATTTTCTGCATAGACGCTGGATGGCCCACCTGATAAAACAATTGCAGCAGGTGATTTTTCTCTGACTTGGGCTGCAGTAATTGTTGAGGGAACTATTTCGGAAAATACATCCGCTTCACGAACTCGACGTGCGATGAGTTGCGCATACTGAGCCCCAAAGTCGACGACAAGTACGGCGCCGCTTTCAGGAACTTCTTTAGGCACGATGAATAATTACTTCTACTCGCTGGAAAGATTTCACATCAGAGTAACCACATGTAGCCATTGCGCGGCGGAGTGCGCCAAAGAGATTCATTGAGCCATCAGCTGCATGTGATGGTCCAAGTAAAATCTCTTCAAGAGTTCCAGTTGTACCAACTGCAACGCGCTCTCCACGTGGCAAAACTTGGTGATGCGCCTCTGGTCCCCAGTGCCAACCAAGGCCTGGCGCTTCAACTGCTTTTGCAAGTGGTGATCCCATCATTACTGCATCTGCGCCCATTGCAATTGCTTTTGCGATATCACCGCTGCGACCAACTGAACCGTCGGCAATCACGTGAACATAACGCCCACCAGATTCATCAAGATATTCACGTCGAGCAGAAGCAACCTCTGCAACTGCAGATGCCATTGGAACTTCGATGCCTAAAACTTTACGAGTGGTATGTGCAGAACCGCCACCAAATCCAACGAGTACACCTGCAGCACCTGCGCGCATGAGGTGAAGTGCACCTGTTGCAGTTGCTACGCCACCAACAATTACTGGGACATCGAGTTCATAAATAAATTTCTTGAGGTTGAGTGCTTCTGCCTCTGATGCAACATGTTCAGCACTGACTGTTGTTCCGCGGATAACGAAAATGTCGACACCTGCATCGATTACTGCTTTATGTAATTGAGCGGTGCGCTGTGGCGAAAGAGAAGCTGCAACAGTTATTCCTGCATCACGAATCTGCTTGATACGCTCTTTGATAAGAGTTGGTTGAATCGGTGCGCTGTAAATTTCTTGCATGCGCTTTGTTGCATGCTTATCTGGCATCGATGCGATTTCACCAAGTGGAATACGTGGATCTTCATAGCGAGTCCAAAGGCCTTCAAGGTTGAGAACACCAAGTCCGCCTAGTTTTCCAATAGCAATTGCAGTATCCGGTGAGACAACTGAATCCATTGGCGCAGCAAGCATTGGAAGATCAAATTTGTATGCATCTATCTGCCAGGCAGTTGAAACATCTTCTGGGTCGCGGGTACGACGACTTGGCACAATGGCAATATCGTCAAAAGAATAAGCAGTACGTGCGCGCTTTCCTGGTGCAATTTCAATATCGCTCATGGCGGGCTCCCCTACTTCTTACCTTGGTAATTTGGTGCATCGGCAACGTGTAAAACATCATGCGGGTGGCTCTCTTGCAAGCCTGCCGCTGTTATTTGAATGAGGCGACCTTCGCGTCGAAGTGTTGCGATATCTGGAGCTCCTGCATATCCCATACCTGATCGCAGTCCACCAACTAATTGATGAGTAACTTCGGCAACACTGCCACTGTAAACAACGCGTCCTTCTATTCCTTCAGGAACTAATTTGTCTTCAGATAAAACATCGTCTTGCATGTAACGATCTTTGGAATATGACTTTTGTTCACCACGAGATTGCATTGCGCCAAGGGAGCCCATACCGCGATATGCCTTGTACTTTCGTCCATCAATTTCAACAAGTTCGCCAGGTGATTCTGCGCATCCGGCAAGAAGTGAACCAAGCATTACTGAGTTTGCACCAGCAACAAGTGCTTTCACGATGTCACCAGAATATTGAAGTCCACCATCGGCAATAAGTGGAATACCTGCTTTGGCACATGCTTTGCTTGCTTCAAGAATTGCAGTTATCTGTGGAACGCCAACACCTGCAACAACACGTGTTGTACAAATTGAACCTGGGCCAACACCAACTTTTACCGCATCCGCTCCTGCATTGATCAGTGCTTGTGCACCGGCGCGAGTTGCAACATTGCCGCCAATAATTTCAGTAATTGCTGAAAACTTTTTGATTCGCTCAATCGCATCTAGGACTGCTCGGTGATGTCCATGCGCTGTATCAACTACAACAACATCGACACCTGCCTCGATGAGCGCTTGTGCACGAGCAAAGCCGTCATCGCCAACGCCAACAGCTGCGCCAGCTAATCCAACATTTTTTACTAATTTCACATGTGTTACTTGCGCTTCAATCGGCAAGTTACGGTGGATGATT
>CAIZHT010000006.1 GCA_903932885.1 uncultured Actinomycetes bacterium | reverse complement strand
TAAGCACATGGTTGGCACGCAAGTTCTACTCCCGCTCGCTAATCGAATGATTCCAATCATTGCTGATGAATTAGTAGACCCAGACTTTGGAACGGGGGCTGTAAAGGTAACTGGAGCCCACGATCCCAATGACTTTGAAATGGCAACACGTCACGGAATTGATATGCCAATCATTATGAACGAGCACGGAGTTATGGCTAATTCCGGTACACAATTCGATGGCATGGATCGCTTTGATGCCAGAAAAGCAGTTGTAGCAGAGCTCAAAGCACAGGGTCGTGTTGTTTCAGAAAAACGTCCATATCTTCACTCAGTTGGACATTGTTCTCGCTGCGACACAACTGTTGAACCACGTTTGTCCATGCAATGGTTTGTTCGTGTTGCACCACTTGCTAAGGCTGCAGGAGATGCAGTTCGCGAAGGACGAGTAAAGATCGAACCAAAAGAATTAGAACCTCGTTATTTCGATTGGGTCGACAATATGCACGACTGGTGTATTTCTCGCCAATTGTGGTGGGGACATCAAATTCCTGTTTGGTATGGACCAAATGGTGAAGTATTGGTTTTGGGTCCAGAAGAAAAAGCGCCCACAGGATACGTACAAGATCCTGATGTATTAGATACATGGTTCTCATCAGCGCTATGGCCATTCTCAACTCTTGGTTGGCCAGAAATTACTACCGATGTAAAGAAGTTTTATCCAACCAGTGTTCTAGTTACCGGTTATGACATTTTGTTCTTCTGGGTTGCGCGCATGATGATGATGGGAATATTTGCAATGGATGGCGTTGCGCCCTTCCCTGTCATCGCACTGCACGGATTAGTGCGCGATCGCTTCGGTAAAAAGATGAGTAAGAGTCGTGGAAACACAATTGATCCACTTGAATTTATGGATCGCTATGGCGCTGATGCGCTGCGCTTCGCACTTGCTCAAAAGGCAAACCCAGGAACCGATCAAGCGCTAGCCGAAGAATGGGTTGGCGCATCTAGAAACTTTGCTACAAAGCTTTGGAATGCCACACGTTTTGCAATTATGAATGGCGCAAATGTTGATGGCGAACTTCCAGCATCAAGTTCACTCAATGCAATTGATAAGTGGATATTGAGCAGACTTTCAGAGACGATTTCTGAGGTTGACCAACTTCTTGAAAGCTATGAGTTTGCTCGAGCCTGCGATGTGATTTATCACTTTGCATGGGATGACCTCTGCGATTGGTACTTAGAACTTTCAAAAGAGACATTCGCATCTGGAAATAGCGAAGCGACTAAGCGAGTCCTTGGCCATGTTCTCGATCAATTACTCAAGTTAATGCACCCTGTTATGCCTTTTATTACTGAAGAGCTCTGGACTTCATTTACTGGGGGAGAATCACTCGTAATCTCACAGTGGCCAGTAGCCGATGCTTCACATTTAGATAAGAAGTCAGAGAAATTAGTTGTAGAACTTCAATCGATAATCACCGAGGTGCGCAGATTTAGAAATGATCAAGGAATCAAAACAACGCAGAAAGTTCCGGGTCGATTTATTGCACCTGCCGACATTGCAACATACGCACCAGCTATGGCCTTCGTATTGAAGATGGAAAGCGTTGATTTCACAGCAAGTGCTAGTTTTGAAATTGGTTCAGTCAAAGTTGAACTCGATCTCACTGGAACAATTGATGTCGGGGCAGAACGTGCACGCCTTACAAAAGATTTAGCAACTGCGCAAAAGGATTTGCAAACAGCACAAGTAAAACTCTCTAACGAAGGCTTTATGGCAAAAGCACCAGAGAACGTTGTGGTTGAAATCAAAGAACGACTAGTTACAACGAGTGCGGATATTGAAAGAATTAGCGCACAACTTGCCGCGCTGCCACAGTCATGATGATTTCTGCTGATGATCAAGCACGTGTTGATGCAATCGAAGAGGCGCTCTTAGCTCGCTGGCCAGAAACACGCATTGCCCCAACCTTGGAAAGAATCTCTGCGCTCATGGATATTTTGGGTTCACCTCAGCTTACTTATCCAACAATTCACATCGCAGGTACGAATGGAAAAACATCTACCTCACGCATGATTGATTCACTTCTCTTTGCAACTGGAATGAGAACTGGTCGTTTTACAAGCCCACACCTTGAGAGTTATTTAGAGCGAATCGCAATCAATGGCCAATCGATAGATCCTAAAGAAATCATCTTTGCTTACAACGAT
>CAIZHT010000005.1 GCA_903932885.1 uncultured Actinomycetes bacterium | reverse complement strand
TTTCGCGTCATCCTTGCTCTATATCCCTTCTCTGCTTGTGAACTTCACAAATAGCCAATCAGGTTGGGCAGTATGGATTAGTCGAAACTTCGTCAATGGTGATCACCCAATTTATATTGTCACCTACGCAGCGCTCATTATTTTCTTTACTTACTTCTATGTTGCAATCACATTCAATCCTGAAGAAGTTGCAGATAATATGAAGAAGTACGGTGGATTTATTCCTGGTATTCGTGCAGGTCGTCCAACTGCGGAATATTTGCAATATGTTCTCTCACGCATTACTGCGCCAGGTTCTATTTATCTAGCACTTGTTGCAGTTATTCCAATCGGAGCACTGATTCTCTTCGGAGCAACTCAGAACTTCCCATTTGGTGGAACAGCGATTTTGATTGTTGTCGGTGTAGGACTCGATACTGCTAAGCAGATTGAGTCACAATTGCAGCAACGTTCATATGAGGGATTCCTGAAGTAATGCGTTTACTCCTGGTAGGTCCACCAGGTGCCGGTAAGGGAACACAAGCACAATTCCTTGCAGCACATTATTCAATTCCGCACATTTCAACAGGCGATATTTTCCGCGCAAATCTCAAAGCGGGTACAGATATTGGAAATCAAGCACGCGTCTATATGGATCGCGGAGAATTAGTTCCTGATGATGTTACAAATGAAATGGTTCGCTTACGTTTAGAAGAAAGTGATGCATCTAAGGGTTTCTTACTCGATGGATGGCCACGCAATATCGCTCAAGCACAGTATTTCGATGGAATTTTATCTGCAAAGAATATTTCTATGGATGCAGTTCTCGAAATGCAGATATCTGACGCCGAAATTATTGCTCGCCTTTCCAGCCGCCGTACATGTCGCGATTGTGGCAAGCCTTCGCAAGGCCAGAAGTGCGCAACGTGTGGGGGAGAGCTCTACCAACGCGAAGATGACAAAGAAGAAGTTATTGCCAACCGACTAAAGGTGTATGCAGATCAAACAGCACCAATCATCGCTTTTTACCGCGATAAAGGGCTTCTTCTAACAACTCCAGCTACGGGTAGCGTTGAAGATATAACTGCTCAATCAATCGCACTTCTCAGTAAGTAATTTTTATGGCAATTCAAATCAAAACATTAGAACAACTAAAAATTATGCGCCGCGCCGGCCTACTCGTCGGTGAAACTTTAGAACTTCTTAAATCTTCTATCAAAGTTGGCATGCGCACCGATGCGCTAGATGCAATCGCTGCAGCAAATATAAAGCGCGGAGGCGGAACTTCAAATTTCAAGGGGTATCACGGGTACCCAGCAACAATTTGTATCTCAATCAACGATGAAATCGTTCACGGAATCCCAGGTGATCGCGTTATTGAAGATGGCGATGTTATTTCAATTGACTGTGGCGCAATCATTGATGGATGGCACGGAGATGCAGCATTTTCTGTCGGAGTTGGAAGCGTTGATCCTGCTGATCAAAAAATGATGGATGTCTGTGAAGAATCAATGTGGCGAGGAATTGCTGCAGGTAAAAATGGTGCAAAACTCACTGATATTGGTCACGCAATTGAGGAATATATAAATTCACAAGGTAAGTATGGAATCTTGCAAGAATATGGTGGTCACGGAATTGGTACAGAGATGCACCAAGAGCCACACGTTCTCAACTTTGGTCGCCCAGGAAATGGTCCTGAAATTGTTGCAGGGCTCGCCTTGGCCATTGAACCAATGATCACCCGAGGCAGCGCGAAGACTAAAGTCTTATCTGATGACTGGACTGTGGTCTCACAAGATAAATCCCGTGGGGCTCACTTTGAAAATTCATATGTGATTTGCCCAGATGGAAAGCCATTTGTGCTCACCGCACTCGATGGCGGGGCAAGTAAATTGAATTCATATGGAATTAGCATCTCCGACCTTCTGTAATTCTTCTTTGCAATCTAGTATGCCCTTATGAATAGCCGTGATCAGGTGGAGTTCACCCTCTGGCTTCGCGAGAAGCAGAGTGCTTTTTTGCGCGCTGCTCGTGTGATCTGCTTCGACACACAAAATGCTGAAGATGTACTTCAAGAGGCTTTAGCTGATGTTTATAAGCGTTGGAGCAAGATTCGCGAACATGAAAATCCTGATGCATATTTGATGCGCGTGATGGTGAGTAAGCACGCTGACATGCGTCGTAAGTGGTTGCGCAAACAGCAGGAGAAAGAAACCTCATGGGATCTTGCTGAAAACATTCGAGATATTGCAGATCAAACTGATGATGTAACACAGCGATTATTGGTGCAGGCAGCATTAAAAACTTTGACTGCAGCCCAGCGCGCAGTACTTGTTCTCATTTACGAACATGGAATGGTCTTGCGTGAAGTCGCACAAATTCTTGAGATCCCAATGGGCACTGCAGCATCTCACCTTGCACGTGGGAAAGCAGCAGTTGCTGCTTATATTGAATTAGTACCTGAGTTAGAAAAATCTGCAAAGAAAGAAATAGTCGGTTCAGATTTTGAAACTAGAGCTTTAATAGCAGAAGTGGTGGATAACAATGAGTGATGTAGATCCATTAATCCGCCGCGAAATGCAATGGATGGCACTGGGTGTCCTTGAGAACCGAGACCTTGCCCCAATTATTATTGCAAAGGTTCGTCGCCAAAGAATTCGCCGTGCAATCATTTCTGGTGTTGCAGTATTGATTATTGCTTTTGTTAGCATCGGACTTTTTGAAGGGTTCAAAGCAGTCACAAGAGATTCGGTGGTAATCGATATCGCCAGTGATTCACTAGGTGAAAATGCTGCAACCCAGCAAGTGATTCAAGGTTTGATTTCAGATTATCCAATTACATGGGAACAAAGCGTTGGCGATGTCGGTGCGATTAGCGCTGCAGGCGGATTAGGTGACACACTCGGTGGACTCACTGCTACTGGATTGAAAGTATCGTGGGAACGTTGCGAAAAGAGTCAATGTCCAGTTACGTGGGTACTCAGTGTTACAAATAAGAGTAACGATCTAATTTCTGCATCACCATCACTGAGTGTTTTCACTGGCCATTCACCATTAGTGAGTGATTCGCGGCCAACCACTGTGATTCCAGGTGGTACTGCGCTTTTGGTCTATTCATTCCCTGAATTCCAAGATTCACTGGAAACCTCTCCAACGGCTACTTGGCAGTGGAATTGGTACCTTTCACCGCTGCGATAAAGACCGATTCACGCTCATTTCACCACTGTGAATACCCCTCATAACCGCATAAAATCCCCTCAAAGGTACGGTGAACACTGTGTTGCCAGCGCCCGGCTGAGCATCGCCATATCTCTAAGGGGAATGAAGTGAAAAAAACTATTATCGCGGGAACAAGTGTTCTCGCATTACTCGCGGGGCTCATTGTTGCGATAGCGCCAGCTAACGCAGCAACGATTCGAGTCCCAAAGACTGCGATGCAAGCATGCGCAGTTTCAAATGGTATTTACTGCGTTGAATCATTGACGCTCACAGATTCAAATGGAAGAAAAATTCCATTGGTCTATGTACCTTCAGGTGCAGAAGTTCCAATGAAGAAGACTCCAGCAGATTTCTTTGCTCCAGTTGCCAAGATCGTCAATGGCAAGGTTGTAGATAATAACTGGTGGATGTCACAGTATCAGCGCGATGTTTTAACATCAGGAAAGATGGTTGTTCAAGATCTTTCAGCGCTACTTGGTACCGCTAAACACCCAGAACAAGGTGCAAAATATGATCCTGCAACAAAAGTATTTGATATCAACAAGGCAGTAGATTCATATTCTTATCCTGTTGATTGCTGGGATCAAGCAACCAGAAAAGCAACCCAGAAGCCATTTAGCGATTGCTATAAGGGCTCAAACGTATTTATGCTAGATAACGAAGTAAAGTTTATTTTCTTCCATGCAACACCTGCAGAAGCAGCAGCACAGAATAAGATGTTTACCACTGGTACATATCTTGATTTGGCTGAAATTTCAGCTCTTCAGCAACGCCCTGTATGGGGAACAACTTACGATGCAGCTACAAAGACTTTTGGTGCAACAGAGGGAATCATTATTCCTATTTGGGTTAGCCAGAATGCACTCGTCAATGGTTGGGCAGTTGCTGGAACAGTTGCAACCGTGCCAGCAGCTGCAACAGATGCAGCCGCTGCAACAACAGCTGCTGCTACAGGAACAGATTCCAAGACTGTAGAAGCTGCAGAACTTGCAGCAACTGCACCACTTGCACCAGATCCTGCAACAGCAGTTGGTCAACCAACTGAAGCGGGTCGCGTTCTTCCAGGTCGCTGGACAAGTCCAGACTGGCAAGGTCTCAACCTTGGTTCACTTGGATATGACGGACTTTATATTGAAGCGAAATCTGCTAACGAGTTCACAAATATCTTGATGATCGATGTATTGCCAACACTTACTGGAGCTGACAAGAAAGTAAATCTTGCTGGCCAAGTTGGTAACAAGGCATATGCAACAAGTCTTGATCCAGATATCGTCATTTCTGCAAAGGTTCGCACTGGTGAAATGGAGCCTGGCGTAACTGTTGCAGTAGGTGTTGACGTCATTGTTGATGGAAAAAATGAAGGTGAATACACCTCTATTACTATCACTGGTACACCAGTAACAGTTCCATTAGCAGCAAAGATCGCAGACTGTAAGGGAGAAACTGGAGTTTCAAAGGCGAACGTTCGCCAATTCCAGGCAATCGTCCTTCCATCAAATGATGACATGTCGGGCTTCGGCGTCGAAGGTACATCAGGTGATATGTATGTTGGTTCAAATGGTGTCTGCGAATTGAGTACACCAGTGTGGAGCGAAGATACAAAGAGCTTCACATGGACAACTGCAGCACCACACTTTGCACCAGATGGTGTCACTGTCAACCGTGGTTTCTACAAGGCAATCATCCCAACAGCGGATGCTGCACTCTTGTGGGGAATGACAAATCCAAATGATGCAGCAACAGCTCTCAATGTCTCTGTAACAACAGAGGCTGGCGGAAGCACAGCAGCAATTAGCAAGATTTCGGTGAAGAACGGAAAAATCATCATCGACGTCTCCGGATTCCAATTCTCACGACCTAAGTTGAAGATTGGTATCAAGCCTGGCTACAAGCCATCAAAGGCAACTGCTCCTAAGTCAACTATCACTTGCGTACAAGGTAAGTCGACTAAGAAGATCACTGCAGTAAAGCCTGCATGTCCAAAGGGCTACAAGAAGAAGTAACACAATCACTTCACTCTCCTTGGGTGAGAAACTAGGGAAATAATCGTTCCCGGTTGGTAAGAAATTACTAGCCGGGAACGATTTCTCTAAGATTCAAAAAGAGAAATAGGGGCCATGAAATCTAAATCTGTAGCAGCAATTGCGATTGCCTTCTTTATTGGAGTGGGTTCTGTAACTTCAGTGAACGCAGCT
Source organism: uncultured Actinomycetes bacterium (assembly GCA_903932885.1). The sequence goes on along the minus strand of CAIZHT010000005.1, from coordinate 1,633 downwards.
ACGAGTTCCGTTGGTGACCCCGGCCGTTCATGGTCTATTCCAAATGATGGTGAACTTGGGCAACATGTTCAGCAATTTCTAGACACGGACATTGGTAATCCCGTTTCATACTTGGTGAAAAACGAAAACTGGTCGAAATATAACGATGAAGATCCGACTTGTACGAGCTTGGAAGATTCAAAGTGCTCTTCTGGAAATGTTTCGTTTCAGGCCGTAATTCCTTTTTGCAAAGATAGTAAAGATCTAAATTGCACTTTAGATTTTGGAACTATTGATGCATCCGGAAAGAAAGCAAGTGGGGTATTTTCTAGATATTTTCCGTCAAAAGCTCAAAATGAATATGTTGGAAATTCAGCCTATAAATTACCGAGTGGAGTAGCAGGTTCACTCTTTACAATTCCACAAGCACCGCACGATGGAGGAAACACATATTTTCTTTCGGTTCTTTTACAAGGAAGCGGTACTAGCTTAAGTTCGATTTCATTGCAGGATTTTACTATTCGTATGTATCCAGTAAAGCTTGAAAACAACAATTATAATTGTGGTGGCGCGTGCAATGAATATGGTTTTGTAAAAGTGCTAAAAGGTGTTGCTGGAAACCCAACCGGAAAAGATACATGGTTGGTTTCTGGACCGGGCGTTCAAGGAAATAACTTTTGCGTTGCAGATTCAACTAAAGAAGGATTGTGCGCACAGCGTTATGCATTCCCTGCAGATATTCGTTACTACGTCACCGTAAAAATGCAGCAAATTCCATCAGGTTGGATGCATGGACGCATGAGTGATCCTGAAATTCAAATCAAGAAGGAAGCGGATTATTCAACAATAGAGATAACAGCTAATCCGGTTGCGGTTCCTGCTATTTATAAGATGTATAACTATCCGCAAATGCCCGACGAGCTGAAATCACAATACGATGTAAAGACTGGTGCATATAAAAATTCTGATAGGTTTAAAAATGATCCGCTTAATGCAGCGCCTGGTGGCAGGACAGCAGAAAATGATGATCCACTAAAAAGAAATGTGATCAATAAAATAGATGCTTCTGCGCCATGGGGAATGGATGAACTCAAGCTTTGGCTCCCATTTCTAAATGATCAAGCAACTGCTCTGCTTTCATATTGGAGTGTTAGGACGCTCTCGACAAGTGAACGAGTGGGTTCAAATGCTTGCTTCACTGATAAAGAAAATGTCACAGGAATTGTCACTACAAATTCAACTCAATATTCAGCTGGACCTCCATCATTTAACAAAGCTGAAGGAACTTTGGAATACAAGGTGGGTGCGCCTCACTATGCAACTGATAAATCTGTGTTCAAGGGCTCATATGATCTTGTGATGCGCTCTGATGTTGCTCGTTGCGTTTATGGTTTCTCTAAAGCGCCAATCAACGCAACAATTGCGATTACTAGTGCTGATGGAACGCCTCAAGTTGCAACAACTGTTATGGGTGAGAAAAATGGCTGGGTCTATTTGCAAGCTAAAAACTTTGAGTTCTCAACTCCGGTAATCAAAGCAAAATTAACTCAAGAACCAGAGCCAATTCCAGCCCCGACTGTAACTCCAACACCTACGCCGACTCCTTCGGTTACAGCAAAAGCAACCGCAAAGAAGAATACAATTTCCTGTATCA
>CAIZHT010000004.1 GCA_903932885.1 uncultured Actinomycetes bacterium | reverse complement strand
GACCAAGGTAGAAATGCTTACACTGGAACTGGAAAATCACTTGCTAATGATCCGAAAGTAATTGAGTTGTACTTAGGAACCCTCGCAGCAAACGCTTAAATTTAATTACTGCGTTTAAATACCGCTAAGTAAGCCGGGTGAATCGGCCAAATCTTGGTAAGAAATGCTGGAAAATGTGGCAGATACGAATCTCGCAATGTTTCAAAGCCATTCGCTTCAAATAATTTGCGCACAGTTTTCCCAGAGGGACGATAAATATGAGTGGGATCTGAATCATAAAGTTTTGAGTATTCCCATTTGGTCAGCCAGTTACTAATTGTCGGCATGTGCACTAAAACAATCGCCCCAGGCTTTGCAGCATTTTTTATTGATTCAATACCAGCAACTGGATTACTTAAGTGTTCGATGATGTTGATAGCCAAAATCAAATCAAACTTTTGTGCAAACGGACTTGGATCATGCAGATCCCCTTGCTTAAAAAATCTCTCAGGTTTTCGATTTGCAGCAACTTCAACTGCGTGATGAGCGATATCCACACCACATAAACTTTTTGCACCTTCAAATGCATCCAATAGCCAGCCATAACCACAGCCAACATCAAGAACATCTGAAGTCGCTAAGTTGTGATCGCTGTATTTCCTAAAGGCATTAACCAGCATTTTGTCACGCCATTTATCAAAAATAGTTTGTTGTGGATCGCCCTCTGCTGAGGTGGCACCATAAAGTTGAGAGAAGTATTCATGACCAGCATGCTCTTGGTTGTGCTCCATGAAGCTTTTCTCCCTTTTCTAAAATCAAATTAAGTATAAATATCTCTCGTAAGAATAAGAAAGAGCCCCACCGTTAAGCGGGGCTCTTTCTCGCATACTTACTTATTCAGTAAATATGACTTAACTTGATTTATTATTCAGCTGCAGGTACTGCGCCTGTGATGAATTCAGCTGCACGGGCTTCGTACTTGTCATTTGCTACGTACTCATAGACACCCATGGTGGCTACAGATGGATCTCCGTTAGCATCGAATTCAATTGCGCCAGAAACTCCGTCGTAATCGATATCAGTGCCAGCAGCGATCAATGTTTTGCACTCTGCAAATGTGGTGCACTTTGTTCCACCTGATGAAACAGATGCGAGGTTGTCTCTGATGGTTGTTCCATCAGTTCCCTTGCCCTGCTCAGCGGCGAGCGCAATTAGCACTACAGCGTCATATGACTCTGGTGCGTATGAGAAGTCGGTCAATGCAGGATCGACACCAAGTAGACGCTTCTTTAGCTCATCATTTGTGAATACGCCAGGAAGTGTTGCCTTGACGCCCTTCATGATGTTCTTTGGAAGATCCTTGTATGCACCTGATGAAAGGTTTCCATCAACAAGGTAGGTCTTAACCTTGTTTGGTCCAATACCCTGCTTGATCAATTCGGTAAGAACCTTTGTGGTCTCTTCGAATCCGATGATTGCAATTGCATCTGGCTTTGCAGCCTTTGCCTTTGAAACATCAGCAGAAAACTCAGCAGCTTGTGGGTTGTAAACAACCTGTGTTGAGGTTCCAGTGAATCCAGCAATACCGTACTTAGCTAGACCGTTTCCGTATGCATCATCAAGGTTTAGGAACACAGCGTTCTTTGCGCCGTTAGCTGCCATCAACTGTCCGAGAACTGCACCTTGGAATGTATCTGAAGGAGCGCTACGGAAGTAGAAACCATTATCTGCATAGCTGGTCAAATCTGGGGAGGTGTTTGCTGGTGAGAAGTGAACAATGCCAGCACCTGAGATTTTATCGATAACAGTTAGTGATACACCTGAAGATGCAGCACCAACAATTGCGCCTACACCAGCTGCGATATGTGAATCAGCAGTCTGTTGTGCAATGTCTGT
>CAIZHT010000003.1 GCA_903932885.1 uncultured Actinomycetes bacterium | reverse complement strand
GGCGGCGCAATAGCACTTCTAGCAATTGATGAAGAATTTTTTATGTTGATTCGTGTTTTAGGTTCACATATAAGTATGTTTTTAAGCGATGTAACCTGTGCACTTGATTATGAAGTTGCTGCAGAATTCTTAGAGCTTTGTGATTTAGATTCACCAGAAGAAGATGATGAACCACTTCCGGTTGGACATCTAGAAATTTTGGCAGACCTTGGCGTTAACTCAATGGAGATCTCTGCTCTCTGTGATGATGCAGAACTTTTCCCTGATGAACAACTCGAAGCAATTGCTAGTCGCTTAGGATTCGCAGATCAATTTGCGGAGTTATTGGAGCTATAAGAATTTCTACCCACACGCCTGAATCGCTGATGCAAGAAGCGATCGCAATTGCACGTCAAGCAACCGCTACTGGAGATGTTCCTGTCGGTGCTTTAGTAATCAATAAAGATGGCGTAGTTATTGGCACGGGATCTAATGAAAGAGAAGCAAATAATGATCCGACTGCACACGCTGAAATTGTTGCAATTCGCAACGCTGCCGCACGATTACAAAATTCACGTTTAGATGGTTGCACGCTTGTTGTAACTTTGGAGCCTTGTCCAATGTGTGCCGGAGCCATTGCCCAATCAAGAATTTCACATCTGATATTTGGCGCATGGGATGCCAAAGGCGGCGCAGTTGGCTCAGTTTGGGATGTTATTCGTGATCCACGTTCGCTTTACAAGCTAGATGTAACAGCAGGAATCTGCGAAAGTGAATGCGCTGATTTACTGCGAGATTTCTTTGAAGGTCAGCGCTAAACAAGAAGTTCGTAAGAAGGGTTCAAGATAGTCAAAGCGCCTTCTTCTTCTCCGACCATTCCTTCGGCGCGTAGTTGCGAACCGACTTCTAAGCCTGCAATCTCGCGACGTCCCAAGAATTGCAGAGTAACCCCACCGGTCTGATCCCAAACTTCTACCTGAAGAATTGGCGCAGATCCTCGCGGCGCGCTTTTAATTGCAGTTACGCGACCCTGAACATGAGCCCGCTTGCGCCACTGGATTTCACCAATTGGCGTCATATTTTCTGCGTAATGGCTAATTGGTTCGACGTTCTTTATTACATCTTCAACAGGCTTAAATTTTGCAACTGGAGTTGCCGCTGGTTTTGCTTCACCTTGAGGCGCAACTGTTAATTGTGTTGCAGATGTAATGCGATCCACGTCGAAAGGAACGATAGTTGCAACAACGCGCTGCAATTGAGAAATAGGTGCGGCAATTTCTTCCGCTGTTTGATCATGCAATAAGCGGCCAAGGAAACCAGAATATGCACGACGAGGAAGCAGAAGCGTCAACTCGACATCATTCTTTTCCGTCATGCGGATTGCATAGTCGAGCGCTGAATTTGCAAGTCGTCTATCAGGGCAGTCGATTAACTCGAGAGTGACATCATCTAGCGCATCTGACTTGGCCCAGGCCTCTTTAATTGCTTCTGCTCGACGATCATCGATTACGAAGTGAACAGCGCTGAGATTTCTTGGTTTCAAACTACGCGCATACCGAATGGCTCCAACTGTTGCTAAATCCACGTTATCGACCAGAACTGTAACGTTGTGGCGAACGATCGTTGTAGCACGCTCTTGTTCACGTCGGACTAATAAAGCATCTTGTTCGCGAGTGTATTGGCGACGCAAGCGTAAGAATGAAACAACCATGATCGGAGCGACCACCAGAACTAACCAAGCGCCTTGTGTAAATTTCACAACAGAGAAGATGATCACAATTACGAGTGAGACAGATCCCGCAAGGAAATTAATTACAACTCGTACTCTCCAGCCTTCGGGTTTTACGCGAATTGAATGCTTGGTCATACCGAAACCGGCCAGTGCAAAACCAGTAAATACGCCGAGT
>CAIZHT010000002.1 GCA_903932885.1 uncultured Actinomycetes bacterium | reverse complement strand
TACCAGCGCACCTATGAATAGGAGAAATCGAGGCTAGAGCTCCGTTAATTCACGCGCACGAGAGCAATCTTTTGCCATCTGTTCTAACAAGGGATCAAGTCCATCAAATTTGAGAGTATCTCGAAGTCTCCAACCAAATTCGATTGTCGCCTTTTTGTCATATAAATCTAAACCAACTTGATCGAGTGCATACGCTTCTACTTGTCTTGCGCGAACTCCTTCAAATGTTGGATTTGTTCCAATAGATATTGCTGCTGGCCATCGATCAATACCAACTGTTAGCCACCCTGCATAAACACCATCGGCGGGAATTGTTTGGCCTTCTAATTCACCTAAGTTTGCAGTGGGATATCCAATTTCGCGACCACGCTTTTCTCCATGTACTACAACACCATCGAGTCGATGTGGGCGAGAGAGAAGTTCGCGAGCAACTTCTACTTTGCCTTCAACAAGATATGTGCGAATCCGAGTAGAAGAAATCTTATGATCGCCTTCATCAACGAGATCTAACGCAATTACTTCAAAACCAAGTTCTTTGCCAGATTGTGTCAGGGTTTCAATATTTCCGGCAGCTTTGTAGCCATAGGTAAAATCTTTTCCTACGACTACCTTCGTTGCCTCAAGTTGATCCACCAATACATTTTTCACAAAATCTTGGGGCGAAACTGCTGCAAATTCCTTTGTAAATTTTATGACGGCTACTTGATCTGCATTATGAATCTTGAGTAGTTCTACTCGATCTGCAAGTGTTGTGAGAAGCGAAGGGGCGCGCTCTGGTGCGAAAACAGTGGTGGGATGTGGATCAAAGGTAAGGGCAATGATCTTTTCCCCGCCAGCTAACTCTTTCGCGCGATTGAGGATTTGTTGGTGCCCCTTGTGAACGCCATCAAATACTCCAATTACTACCAAAGTCATAGGGATGATTCTCTCAGAATTAATTCGCTGCCGCGAACACGGTTATAGGTTTAGCGCGATCACCACGATTGGCAAGGAGTGCAATCAGTCGGTTGTCACCAGAAATCGCGGCAAAAATTTCATCAGATGGGTTCGTACTTAGCGGCCTTCCGAATGAAAGTTCGGCAACTTCATCAAGAGCTAAATTTCTAACGGGAAATGTTTGCGCAGCAAGACTGACAAGTGAGAGTGGAGTAAATTTCCCATCCTTGAGTTGAGTAAGAGAGATTGATTGCGCAAGGTCAAATGCTCCTACTCGTGTGCGACGCAATGCACTGAGGTGACCACCGACTTCTAATGCATCTCCGCAGTCGCGAGCAATGGCGCGGATATAAGTCCCAGCTGAGCAGGTAACTTCAATATCTATGTGTATCTGACTATCAATACGAGCGATTCGCGAGATATCTAATTGTGTAATGGTGACTTGGCGCGAAGGTAATTCAACTTTTTCACCTGCTCGCACTCGATCATATGCACGCTCTCCATCAATTTTCACAGCAGAGACCGAGCTCGGGCGTTGCGCAATCGTGCCAATCATCGTTGCCAGATTTTCTCTAATCATTTCATCAGTTATTGAACTTGTATCTGCCGTTGAAATAACTTCGCCTTCGCGATCATCGGTAACAGTTGCAACACCTAATACAACAGTTGCGATATAACTCTTGTCACCTTCAGTGATGTATTGCAACAATCGTGTTCCATTGCCAAAGCCAAGAACGAGAATGCCCGTTGCCATTGGATCGAGTGTGCCGGCATGGCCAACTTTTTTAGTACCCAATGCTCGGCGCGCAATTGCCACGCAATCATGGCTTGTCATTCCCGGCTCTTTATCTAGGACTAGAAAGCCTTCATTGTCCAACGTTAGTCCTCGATTATTTTAGGAACTTTGTAAGGGTCTTCTCCCCCGGCATACGTTGCATCTTTACGTAATTGCGCAACCTCTGCATCGAGTTCATGAACCTTATTGAGAAGTGAATCCAAAGCCAACGCACTCTCTGGCAGGCCATCTTCAAAGAATGCAATCGTTGGCGTGATACGTGTGCCGAGTTCGCGACCGACAGCAGAGCGAATCAATCCTTTTGCACTTTCAAGAGCTGCAGCAGTTGCTTCGCGCTGCTCTAAATCTCCAAAGACAGTGTAGAAAATTGATGCATTTTGTAAGTCGCCAGTAACTCGCGCGTCAGTAACAGTGATGAAACCAAGACGAGGATCTTTGATCTTCGTCTCAAGAATCTGCGCTACCACCACTTTGATGCGATCGGCGACTTTCAAAGAACGATGAGATTGGCCCACGATTTATGCTCGCTTCTTCTCTCGCATCTCAAATACCTGAATCGTGTCACCGATTTCAAGTTCCTTGATATTTCCTACGCCGATACCGCACTCAAATCCTTCTTTGACTTCGGTGGCATCATCTTTGAATCGCTTGAGCGAATCAATCGTGAGGTTATCAACGATGAGTTCAGTTCCACGAAGAATACGAGCCTTCGCATTTCTGCGAATGATTCCATCCTTGACGATAGAACCGGCAATATTTCCAGCCTTCGAAGACTTGAAGATCTCGCGAACTTCAGCATTTCCAAGGATTGCTTCTTCGTACTCTGGTTTGAGCAAGCCCTTGAGTGAGAGTTCAATCTCATCGATTGCTTGATAAATAACAGAGTAGAAGCGAACCTCAACGCCCTCTTGATCAGCATAAATTGCAGTCTGAGGTTCTGGTTTTACATTGAATCCGATAACAACAGCAGTTGATGCAGATGCCAAAGTGATATCGCTCTTAGTAATTGCACCAACACCACGGTGAATAACGCGAAGATCAACTTCTGCGCCAACATCGAGTTGCATCAATGCATCTTCGAGTGCTTCAACAGATCCACTCACATCGCCCTTGAGAATAAGGTTGAGTGTGCTGATCTTGGATTGTTCCATGAAGTCTTCGAGTGAAACCTTCTTACGTGCCTTAGCAAGTTGAGCATTACGCTCTGCTGCTTGACGCTTTTCAGCAATCTGGCGCGCTGTGCGATCTTCATCTGCAACTAAGAATGTATCTCCTGCACTTGGAACGGATGTGAAACCAAGAACCTGAACTGGACGCGATGGTCCTGCCTCAAGAACTGCTGCACCATCTTCATCCAACATTGCGCGAACGCGACCGAATGAACCGCCAGCAACAATTGGATCTCCAACTTTGAGAGTTCCACGCTGGACAAGAACAGTAGCAACTGGACCACGACCACGATCGAGGTGAGCTTCAATTGCCACACCGCGTGCTGAATCATCAGCAATAGCGCGAAGATCAATTGCAGCATCGGCTGTGAGAAGAATTGATTCAATAAGTGCATCAATACCAACACCAGATTTTGCAGATACATTTACGAAGATTGTTTCTCCGCCGTACTCTTCTGCAACCAAGTTGTATTCAGTCAATTGCTGACGAACCTTGTCTGGATTAGCGCCTTCTTTATCAACCTTGTTTACTGCAACAACGATTGGAACATCTGCTGCTTGTGCGTGGTTGAGCGCTTCAATTGTCTGAGGCATGATTCCATCATCAGCTGCAACAACAAGTACTGCGATATCGGTGACTTTGGCACCGCGAGCGCGCATTGCTGTAAATGCTTCGTGACCAGGAGTATCAATAAATGTAATGGCGCGATTGATGCCATTGTGATCGTGGTGAATTTGGTAGGCACCGATGTGCTGCGTAATTCCACCCGCTTCAGTCTTGAGGACTTCACTCTTGCGAATTGCATCCAAAAGGCTTGTCTTACCGTGATCAACGTGACCCATAACAGTGACTACTGGAGGACGAGCAACCAAAAGCTCTGGATCTAGTTCTGCAATTTCATTTGCAAGATCAATATCGAAATCTTGTAGGAGTTCACGATCTTCATCTTCTGGACTAACAATCTGGATGACATAACCCAATTGCGCACCAAGAATTTCAAAAGTATCAGCATCAACAGATTGAGTAGCAGTAACCATTTCACCTCAGTGGAATAGGGCTGCAACTAACGCTGCTGGATCTGCATTAATTTTTTCGGCAAAATCTGCAAGAGATGAACCGCGACGCATACGAATAGCAGTAGTTCCATCACCGTGAGGAACAACTGCTCCACCAAGTTGTGGCGCTTGCATATTGTCGAATTCATCACGCAAAGCCTTTCTTGATTTTGGTTTGCGCTTACTACTCTTACTTGCATTCTTACCAAATGCTCCACCTGCACCACCGCGTTGTGGTGGACGTCCACCACCTGGGCGAGATGCACCTGGTGCACCACCCGGTGCACTTGGACCTGAATTTTTATATGGACCACTACTCGTTGGTGCACCAGTTGATGAACCAGTTCGTGGTGGAAAGTTTGAACCACTTGCAGGTGGACGCGCACTTGGCGGACGTGCAGCAAAACCTGGACGAACAGATCCTGGACGAGCACCTGACATTCCTGGTCGCGGACCACTTCCGGGAGCACCCGCTGGTCGCTGTGGTGGACGTGGAACTACACCACCAGTTGAGAATGGATTATTTCCTGCACGTGGTGGACGTGGAACTACGCCACCAGTTGAAAATGGATTGTTTCCTGGACGCGCAGTCGGCGCTGCAGGAGTTGCACTTGGTTGTGCAGGTGCAGCCGGCGGTGGAGTTTGCGGCATTGCAATTTGAGCAAGGCGCTCCGCTTTTTCTTCTTGCGCAGCTTTGAGTGCGACGATATCGACACCGAGCTCTGCTGCTAATTCTGCTGCCTGTTCTGGAGTTACTTCGCCTTTAGATTTTGCAGCTGATTTTTTTGCAGCTGCCTTTTTGACAGGCTTCTTCTCTTCAACGGGTTTTGCATCGGGATACATCTCGATGAGTTTGCGCACTACTGGCGCTTCTACTGTCGATGATGCTGATCGGACGAATTCGCCCATTTCTTGGAGTTTCGCAAGAACAACCTTGCTCTCCATACCGAGTTGTTTTGCCAACTCATGTACGCGGACCTTTGACACATTTCTCCTGTCTTGGCCCGCATTTCTTATTGGATGCGAGCCTTAGTTGTACGACCTCATAGTTCTAACGAGCTCATTTGAGTTTCATATCTTTCGCATCCTTTTTTTAGTGTTTCACTTATTATCGAGACTATGTATAAGTTCTGATACATCTGGCGCACTCGTTTGCTTGAAAGCAAATTTGAACGAACCTCTTTGTATCGCACTCTCTACACACTCTCGATGGAGCCAAGCACCCCGACCTGGGGCGCCACCTTTGAAATCAGGAATAACTTTTCCATCAACCAAGGTCAGGCGAATCAGTGCAGATGAATCCTCGCTCTTTCGACAGACAATGCATGTTCGTATCGGTTTGATACTCACCGCGTAGTCGCCTCTTCACTCGAATCCAATGGGTAAACCTTACCGCCTGCCCTGCAGAAACCCCTAAATTACGTTGGGATTACAGGGTTATCAGGATGAATATCGATGCGCCATCCAGTAAGTCGCGCAGCAAGGCGTGCATTCTGACCATCTTTACCGATTGCTAAAGAGAGTTGATAATCAGGAACTGTCACCTTTGCAGAACGTGTCATGAGATCAACAATTTCAACTTTAGAAACTTTTGCTGGTGATAGAGCTTGTGCAACAAATTCCGCAGGATCTTCTGACCAATCCACGATATCTATCTTCTCGCCATGTAATTCATTAGCAACTGCTTGCGAACGAGAACCCATCGGACCAATAAGAGAGCCTTTAGCACTTACTCCTGCGCGATGTGTGCGCACAGCAATTTTGGTGCGCTGACCAGCTTCTCGAGCAACAGCCATAATTTCTACAATACGATCTTTGATCTCAGGTACTTCAAATTCAAAGAGTTGCTTTACAAGTGCTGGGTGACTTCGAGAGAGCATGATTTCTGGCCCCTTGAGTCCTTGTTTTACTTCAACAACAAAACATTTGATTCGATCACCATGATTGTAAATTTCGCCAGGTACTTGTTCTTGTGGTGGAATACGACCTTCTACTCGACCAAGGTTGACGTGAATCATCTTTGGATCGCGACCCTGTTGAACAACTCCTGAGATAACGTCGCCCACAGAGGCTGAAAATTCGCCAACAATTTCAGCATCATTTGTTGCCCGCATTTTGAGTTTGATTGTCTTGCGCACGATTGAAGTTGCTGTGCGATCAAAGCCTTCTAACTCATCAAAATCTTCGCCATTTCGATTTCCTTCTTCATCAAAAGTTGGATAAATGATTTTGATCTCGCCAGTCTCTTTGTCAAGACGAGCCCATGCTTGGCGCTTTGGTTCTGGTGTTTCTTTATATGCTTCAATAATTGCAAGTTCAATTTCATGAATGAGCGCTTCTAGTGGAATTGCTTTTGCTTGTGTGAGTTCGTGAAGTGCTGCCATATCAACGCTCATGAAAGTTCACCTTTGCGATTGAACTCGACTTCAACAACTGCACGCTTAATATCAGCAAAAGCGACCACATGTGTTTTCTCGCGGCCCTTGATATTTTCAACAAGGGTTGCCTTTACATCGTCATACTCTTTCAATCGTCCGATTAGTTCTGTTCCATCGCTATGGGTCACCTTGATAAGTCTTGTTAGATTTTTCTTCCAGTGACGCTCTTGAGTGAGAGGGCGATCTAAGCCAGGTGAAGATACTTCAAGAGTGAATTCGGTATCTCCCATGAAAGTTGCTTCATCGAGTAGCTCGGAGATTGTGCGAGAAATCTCTGTTACTTGATCTAAATTTAGTGGAGACGTGCCATCAATAATGCATGTAATGATTCGATGGTTTCCAGGATTAGCGATCTGAACTTCTTCTAGAAAGAATCCTGCACTAGTTACAGCAGGAGCTATGAGTTCTGTTATGGAACTTTGTACGGTCATATTCATTTATCTTTCTATTAAGTTGTGAGGTAATTGTAACTACATACTTGCAAAAGTATCAATTCCTACCTTGATGATTAGCGCCATGGTCACCAGCAAGAAGACTTTTCGAACAAGTGTTGAGCCACCTTTGATTGCTAAACGAGAGCCAACAATGGCACCTGTTACATTCGATATCGCCATAAGTGCGCCTAATTGCCAGAGAATCACACCGTTGAGTCCAAAAATTATAATCGCCCCAATATTTGTAGAGACATTTACAATTTTTGCAATTGCAGAAGCGCTAATGAATGCATAGCCAAGGCTTGCCACAAGTATGAGCATGAGAAATGAGCCAGTACCTGGTCCGAAAATTCCATCATAGAAACCTATGATCAAGCCAGCTGCCATCGCAATCTGATTGTGTTTCTTAGGAGCATGGCGCAAGATTTCAACTTTACCCAGATCTGGTTTGCGCCAGGTATAGATTGCAACTGCAATGAGAAGAACAAGCACGACTGGGCGCATTGCATCTGTAGGAAGTTTGGAAGCAAGGAGTGCGCCTGCCATCGAGCCAATAAATGCGGGAAGTGCCATTGCGATGAGCGCTTTTGGATCTGGCTTTATTTGTCGTCGATATAGGGCCGCTGCTGTTGTTGTACCAAAGACAGATGCAAACTTATTTGTTCCAAGTACGGTAACTGTTTCACTCTTTGGCAGCCCAATAAGAAGTGCGGGAAGTTGGATGAGTCCCCCGCCGCCTGCTATTGAATCAACAAATCCTGCAAAAAATGAAGCAAATACGAGAAAGAGAATTGTTGTAAGCGTTATATCGAAGAGCATTATTTAGGAGAGAAGTGCAACGATCGCAGCAACTGCTGCTTCGACTTTTACTTCACTCTTCTCACCACTGCGACGAACTCGAATTTCAACATTTCCTTCAGCGAGTGCTTTACCTACGACAACAATGATTGGATTACCGATCAGCTCGGCATCCTTGAATTTGACTCCAGGGCTCGCATCGCGACGATCATCTAGCATCACAGATATTGATTTCGCCTCAAGATCGAGTGCAAGTTTTTCTGCAGTATCGAAGGGAAGATCTTCTTTGCCTGTTGCAACGATATGAACTTTCGCTGGGGCAACTTCAACTGGCCAAGAAAGTCCAATTTCATCATGTGTCTGCTCAGCAATAGCAGCCACTGCTCGAGAAACACCGATTCCATAAGAACCCATGGTGACAACTTGTGACTTTCCATCTTTATCTAAAACAGTGAGATTGAGTGCTTTTGCATACTTGCGACCAAGTTGGAAAATGTGGCCAATTTCAATTGCTCTATCAATAATTACTGGTGTTTGACACTTTGGACAAGCATCACCTTTTTTTATCTCTGCCGCTTCAACATATGCAGTGACAGTAAAGTCACGCCCGTTGACAACATTGCGTGCGTGCTTGTCCTTTATATTTGCACCCGTTACCCATGACGTTCCAACTGCAACGCGAGGATCTGCATAAACAGTGATTCCTAATTTTGCAGCATCTTGTGGTCCGATATAGCCCTTGACTAAACCTTTGAATTTTGCAAAATCTTCTTCTTCAAAAATTCTTAGTTCACTGACTCCAGGCAAGTTTGCTTGTAAGCGCTTGAGATCAACTTCTCTATCCCCTGGCACAAGGACTGAGATTGCTTTCTCATCAGCCATCAACATCACATTCTTTAGTGTGCTCGCACCTGTGTATCCGCCACTAAAGCGTTCATTGAGAAGTGAGACAAGTGAATCAATAGTTGGAGTATTTGGAGTATCCATAACTTCCATTGCCTCAACTTTTGAACTATCTGCTGGTGCAACTTTTGTAACCATTGCTTCCACATTTGCTGCATAGCCACATTTTTCACAGAGAACATATGTGTCTTCACCCGTTGGGCATGGAGCTAGAAATTCCTCAGAACTGGAACCGCCCATTGCTCCCGCAACGGCGCTCACAATGTTGTACTTCATTCCCAAGCGATCAAATGTCTTTATATATGCCGCGCGATGCTTTTGGTATGACTGCACTAAACCCTCATCGGTGAGGTCGAAGGAGTATGAATCTTTCATGACAAATTCGCGGCCACGGATGATTCCACTACGGGGACGAGTTTCGTCGCGATATTTTGTTTGAATTTGATAAAGAGAAACTGGTAAATCTTTATAAGAGGAATATTCCCCTTTGACCATAAGGGTAAACATCTCTTCGTGTGTAGGTCCTAATAAATAATCTCCGCCTTTTCGATCTTGCAAGCGAAACAGATCGGGACCATATTCATTCCAACGATTTGTCTGTTCGTATGGCTCTTTTGGAAGCATTGCTGGGAAGTGGACTTCCTGAAAACCTGCTTTATCCATCTCTTCGCGAACAATTCGCTCAATATTGCGAAGAGTGATGTAACCAAGTGGTAACCATGAATAAATCCCTGCAGCAATTCGACGAATGTAACCAGCGCGCACAAGTAAGCGATGACTTGCCACTTCAGCATCTGCAGGATCATCACGCAAAGTACGCAAAAATAGCGTGGACATTCTCAACATGGTGTGAGCCTATCGAATATCAACAGTTGGTTGCCCTGAAGCAACGCCTGCGGCTTCCATTTCTTCGGCCAATCTCATTGCTTCTTCGATAAGTGTTTCAACAATTTGGGCTTCAGGTACAGTCTTTATAACTTCACCCTTTACAAATATCTGGCCTTTTCCATTTCCTGATGCAACTCCAAGATCTGCTTCACGAGCCTCACCCGGACCATTTACTACGCATCCCATGACTGCAACACGTAATGGCACTGTCATTCCTTGCAAACCAGCTTGTACTTTTTCAGCGAGTGTATAAACATCTACTTGTGCGCGACCGCATGATGGGCAAGAGACAATTTCAAGTTTACGCTGGCGCAAATTCAGCGATTCAAGAATAGACATTCCAACTTTTACTTCTTCTACTGGAGGTGCAGAAAGTGAGACACGAATTGTGTCGCCAATTCCTTCTGCAAGAAGAATTGCAAATGCTGTTGCAGATTTGATTGTGCCTTGGAAAATTGGTCCAGCCTCTGTTACACCCAAGTGCAATGGATAATCACACTGCGCAGCAAGTAGGCGATACGCCTTGACCATAGTGACAGGATCATGATGCTTTACTGAAATTTTGATATCACTAAAGCCATGTTCTTCAAAGAGAGATGCTTCCCAAAGAGCAGATTCTGCAAGTGCTTCCGGTGTTGCTTTTCCATATTTTGCAAGGAGTCGTGGATCTAATGAACCTGCATTGACGCCAATGCGAATTGGAATTCCCGCATCTCCTGCTGCCTTTGCAACCTCTTTTACTTTGTCATCAAATTGTTTGATATTTCCTGGATTTACGCGCACCGCTGCGCACCCTGCATCGATAGCAGCAAAAATATATTTTGGCTGGAAATGAATATCGGCGATAACTGGAATCTGTGACTTCTTTGCAATTTGAGCTAGTGCATCTGCATCATCTTGACTCGGCACCGCTACACGCACGATCTGGCAACCTGATGCAGTTAGTTCAGCAATTTGTTGCAGAGTTGCATTGACATCAGCTGTCAGTGTTGTGCACATAGATTGAACGCTGACTGGTGAATCACTGCCTACGCCAACTCCTCCAACATTGAGTTGCTTCGTCTTTCGGCGAGGAGCAAGGGTTGCTGGTGGTGCGCTAGGAATTCCAAGATCAACCATGGCTCTATTCTGCCTTATAGATTGGGTTCGCGCTAAAGATTGAGAATAACTGGATTGACAATATCGGCAAAGAGTAGAAGCAGAGTCAGCGCTGCAAGTAGCACGAAGACAACCATCGTTACTGGGGTGAGAATAGTTACATCTATTCCTGCCGGTCTTGGGCGACCTCGAAGACGAGCGAAGAATGCACGAATCTCATCAGCAATTGCCACCGCCATATGGCCACCATCGAGTGGAAGCAATGGCAAGAGATTGAAAATTCCAACAAAGATATTGAGACTTGCAATAATCAGAATGAATGTAGCAAAACGCTCTGCAGGTGAGAGCTTCTCACTTCCAACTGCTTGACCAGAAGCGCGTGCAACACCAACAACTCCCACTAAGCCATTTGCATCGCGTTCTTCATTGCCAACACTTTGGCCCCATAACGCTGGAATTTTAGAAGGTAATTGCCCGAGTGATTTCACACTTTGAACAATAAAATCTCGAGTTACGATTGCAGAACTTTTGAAGGCAGTTATTGGATTGGTTCGTTTGAGGCCTATCTCGTTGATGATTCCAAGAATCCAACGCGGTTTTCCATCTACATCTTCGAGAGTTGGTGTTGCAACAATTGCAAGTGTCTCAACGCCGCGTTTGATCTCGAGTGAGAGCGTCTTGCCTCCAGAATTTCGGATTACCTTGACATCGTTATACCAATCTTTGACCTTGACGCCATTGATGGATAGAACTTCATCTCCGACCTGCAAGCCTGCCGCTGCTGCACCAGAGTTTGGTGATACCTGACTAATCGTTGGAAGAAGTTGATTGACACCCACACCTGCAAAAAGAATGAAAATTAATATGTAGCCCAATACAAAGTGAAGAAATGAACCGGCTCCTAGAACTATAAGTTTGCGACCAGATGATGCGCGGTAGAAAGCGCGATCTTCTTCGCCAACGGGCATGACATCTGTTGGAATCATTCCCTCAATTTTGCAATAACCACCTGCTGGAATTGCTTTCAATCCAAATTCGGTTTCGCCACGCTGTGTTGACCAGATACGAGTACCGAACCCTAAGAAGAATTCACTTACTTTCATTCCATAGCGTTTAGCTGTTAGGTAATGACCAAATTCATGAATCATGACTGAAAAGAGCAGCGCAAAGACGAAAGCGAGTATTCCCAATATCTGCATTACACAACCATTTCTTTGATTATCGAATCAGCCATTACTCGAGCATTCTTCTCGATAGCACTGACATCGTTGATATCTCGAAGACTCTGACTTTCTCCAGCAAGCTTCTGCACAACCTTTTCCACACCTTGGATAATAGAGGTGAATGCAATTTTTCGTGCAAGAAAAGCTGCAACAAAACTTTCATTTGCGGCATTGAATACTGCAGGCATTGATCCCCCAGCATCCCCACAACTACGTGCCAGTGAAATCGCAGGAAAACGTGCTACATCAATGGGAGAAAAATTCCAGAGATGCGTTGTGCTCCAATCAATAGACGCAGTTGCCTTTGCGACTCTATCTGGCCAATTGATGGCATATGCAATCGGGCCCTTCATATTAGGTGGACTCGCTTGAGCAATTGTTGATCCATCAATGTATTCAACCATTGAGTGAATAACTGATTGCGGATGAATAACTGCATCTATTCGTGAATATGGCAGGCCAAAAAGATAATGTGCTTCAATTATTTCTAATCCCTTATTTACAAGAGTTGCTGAATTTATCGTTACAACTGGACCCATTGACCACGTTGGATGAGCAAGAGCATCTTCTACCGTTACCGAACTTAAATCTGCGCGTTCACGAAATGGTCCGCCACTTGCTGTGAGTACTAGTCGTGAGACCTCATCTTTCTTTCCAGCCATCATCGATTGCCAAATAGCAGAGTGCTCAGAATCAACTGGAATAAGTTGATCTGGCTTAGCTAATTTCATAACTAAATCACCGCCTGCAACAAGTGATTCCTTGTTAGCCAGTGCAACTCGATTACCTGCTTTTAGTGCTGACAAAGTTGGTCCAAGCCCAATAGATCCAGTTATTGCGTTGAGTACAACATCGCATGTAATTGCCGCTATCTCTGTTGATGCTTCTGGGCCATCAATAACAGTGACATTAGGGAGTGCGTCGCGAATTACATCAGCATTGGTAGTCACTCCGATTACTGAAACTTTATGCTTCTTTGCTTGCTCAATAATTACCGAAGGATTCTTTCCTGTACTTGTCAGTGCAATGACACGAAATAGAGTTGGGTTTGCTTCAACTATTTCAAGGGTCTGAACACCAATAGAGCCAGTCGAGCCAAGAATTACAATCTCACGCATATGAATTTATCTATCAAGAAGATTCTGAGTCGGGTTATATGGCGTACCTGATCTTCGTTTTGCAATAGCACTGAGTGCTTCTAGAACAACTCGGTTTGCAAGAATTGCAGTGATATCAGCAGTATCAAATGCTGGTGCGACTTCAACAATATCGATTCCGACAATTGGTAATTCAAGACAGATTCTGCGTACTGCTTCGAGTAATTCACGGCTCGTCATTCCACCAGGTTCTGGTGTGCCAGTTCCCGGAGCCATTCCTGGGTCAACAACATCGATATCGACAGAGAGGAATACACCATCACATCCATTTGTCAGTGTTGCAAACGATTCATCCAAAACTTTATTGAGCCCGCGATTATGAATCTCTGTCATCTCATATGAACGCATTCCTTGGTCGCGCATCCATTCAAGAGTTGTGTTATCTGGCCAATATCCGCGAAGACCAAGTTGCAAGAAGCGATCTCCTCGAACGAATCCGCCATCAATCAATCGACGCATTGGGGTGCCATGGCCAACGAGTGCGCCCCACTGATCTTCACCAGTATCGGCATGTGCATCAAAGTGCACCATTGAAATTTTGCCGAGTCCTCGATGGCGAGCAATTCCTGCGACATCTGCAGATGCAATCGAATGATCTCCACCAAGAATGACCGGAATCTTTCCTGCACGAGAAATCTTTTCTGTAGCTTGCGCGAGTACTTCAAGAGATGCCACTAAATCTCCTCCTGGCATCAATAAATCTCCCGCATCGACAACTTTCAAATCTTTCAATCCATCTGTACGTAATGCTAAATGTGGACGTTCGCCATCGTGCGGCAGATAATCACCACCGCGAATTGCTTGTGGGCCAAACTTCGCACCAGATCTATGAGATGTTCCGCTATCAATGGGAGCACCAAGAATAATTACATCTGCATCGGCATATGTTGCGGCATCATCAAGATCGCAGGCGGGGATACCAAGAAAGGTGAAACTTGGTCCATACATATTGCCGTGATTAGTCATGTTGCTAAGGATACGGGTAAAGAATTAGGAATCGAAACCTAAGCCTAGGAAATCTAGGAGTTTGAGCCAGAGATTACGTTTTCCATTATTTTCATCAGCGCGATTGATTGACCACTGGGTCAAACGAATAAAGATAAATCTAAAAGGCTCTGGTGGGAATGGCATTGGCTTTTTTCTCACCATTGCCAAACGAGTACGTTCATTATCGTTACCATCTAAAAGATCGAGCATTACTTGCGCGCCAAATCGAGTTGCACCAACACCAAGGCCTGTAAAGCCAAGCACATATGCAACGCGGCCACGGTATGCCTTGCCCCAAAATGGCGAGAAGCGAGAACAGGTATCAATTGCCCCACCCCAACCGTGCGTGAACTTTATTCCTTTGAGTTGAGGGAAAGTATCTAGAAAATCGGCAGCTAAATGCGCATATGTTTCCGCATCGCTTTCATATTCTTGACGAACTTTTCCGCGGAAATTATAAATTGCATCATAACCACCCCACAGAATTTCGTTATCTTTAGTCATTCGGTAATAGTGGAATTGGTTTCCTGCCTCAGATAATCCTTCGCGACCTGACCAACCTATTGATTCCATTTGCTCAGCAGTCAGAGGTTCGGTAACCAATTGGAAATCATAAACAGGAACAACATATTTCTTTGCTCTGCGCACTAGTGGAGTAAATATATTTGTCGCAAGTGCGACCTTTTGTGCATAGACGCTTCCATAAGGTGAGTGCACAATCATTCCATTGTTCGTGCGCTCTAACCATTCAACTTTTGAATTTTCAAATATGCGAACTCCAAGTTTCAAACAGGCCCGCTCTAATCCCCACACCAAGCGTGCTGGGTCAACGAGTGCTGTTCCATCTGGATCCCAAAGCGCACCTTTATAGAGCGGTGACTTC
>CAIZHT010000001.1 GCA_903932885.1 uncultured Actinomycetes bacterium | reverse complement strand
TGAGTATGAGCGCCGCCAAGTTCTTCCATGCCGACATCTTCACCAGTCACGGTCTTTATAACATCTGGGCCAGTAATAAACATGTGTGAGGTTTCATTGACCATAACCGTAAAGTCAGTGAGTGCGGGTGAGTAGGCAGATCCACCTGCGCATGGTCCGAGAACTAATGAAATTTGTGGGATTACTCCAGAGGAGCGCGTATTGAGGCGGAAGATTTTTCCGTATCCACCGAGGGATGCAACTCCTTCTTGAATGCGAGCTCCACCGGAATCATTTATGCCAATCAAAGGAATGCCACTCTTGAGAGCGAATTCTGCAATCTTTACGATCTTTTCTGCATGAACTTCGCCAAGACTTCCACCCATAATTGTGAAATCTTGTGAATACAAAGCAATTGGTCGGCCATCAACCGTTGCCGTTCCAATAACAACACCATCGCCATAGGGACGGTTCTTTTCCATTCCAAATTTTGTTGATCGGTGGCGAGCAAACTCATCAATTTCAGTAAATGAATCTTCATCAACGAGTGCGCTAATACGCTCACGAGCAGTCATCTTGCCTTTTGCATGTTGCTTTTCAACTGCGCGTGCTGAACCAGCGTGTACAGCCTCTTCTACGCGTGCGCGCAAATCTTCAATTTTTCCTGCAGTTGTATGGAGATCGCTCATACCCCTACGGTACTAGGCGTGAGCAATGAAGTGCTAAGAACTCCACTCGATGAAGCGGAGATCAATTCAAAAATTACGCCGTACTGGCGGGTAAGCGTGGTCGAACTCACTGGTTCAACGCAGAACGATCTACTACAACTTGTTGAGTCAAAAAATGCATTAGACGGTCAAGTAATTGTTACTGAATATCAAAGTAGCGGACGCGGAAGATTAGATAGAACTTTTGAAGCACCTGCACGCAGTGCACTGCTTTTTTCTTTTTACATTAAGCCGCGTAAAGAAAGAAGCGAGTGGGGTTTTATTCCTCTTATCGCTGGTTTGAGTCTTGTTCGTGCCATCACATCAACAGATACTGTAATGAATGTTTCATTGAAATGGCCAAATGATTTGATAATCAATGAAAAGAAGTGTGCTGGAATTATTGCTCAAACAACGAATGAGGGAATAGTTCTTGGTATCGGACTTAATGTTTCAATGAGATCAAATGAATTACCTGTACCCAATGCAACTTCTCTCGCTATTGAAGGCTCAAAAATCTCTGACCGGAATGTACTTCTCTCTCACATCCTCAATACATTTGCAGAGCTCTTTGAATCCTGGGAAGAAGGATCTGATTTGTTGGAGGAATATGCCAGCACAAGCAGCACTATTGGCAAGAATGTTCGAATCGAAATCCCTGGTGGAGAGATACTTCAGGCAAGCGTTACTGGAATATCGACTACTGGCGAACTCGTACTAGATGACGGAAGGCATGTCAGCGCCGGCGATGTGATTCATCTACGATAACGCTCGTGAAAAACTCTTTTCCAACCGTTGGCGTTATCGGTGCTGGTCAGTTAGCGCGCATGATGGTGGCACCAGCCACAGCGCTAGGAATCGATTTACTCTTACTCGCAGCGGATGAAAATGACTCTGGCGCACAAATTACTAATTCAGTAATCGGAGATTTTCGTGACTTAGAGACTGTCCGAAATTTTGCAAAACAATGTGATGTTATAACTTTTGAACATGAACTTATTCCATTGGCAATTATCAAGACGCTAGAAAATGATGGGATAGTCGTACGCCCTAGTTCAGCCTCATTTATTTACTCACAGAATAAAGCAGTAATGCGAGATTTTCTCAAAGAT